>NZ_JBJEHW010000019.1:0-6022 GCF_051876455.1 Parafannyhessea sp. | reverse complement strand
GCGGCCGGCGGCGGCGCGGGCCAGCACGAGGGCTCGACCAAGGCGGGAAGTGCCTTTTCGCACGCCAAGAGCGCGACCTCGCACTGGCTCACCAGCAACTTCCCCGGCCACGAGAACGCCGTGTTCGGCGGGATCTGCGGCCTGGTCGTCGCGGTGCTGGTGTTTGCCATCGGGTTCTGGCACACGCTCTTCGTGGTGGTCTGCGTGCTGGTCGGCGTGGCCATTGGCCAGTACCTGGACGGCAACCCCACCGTGGTGAAGGCGTTCCGCAAGCTGTTTGGCGGCGGGGGAGAGTAGCCCCGCGCCCGTGCGGACGCGGCCGCGGCGCACGGCATGATTTCCCAAAGATTCCCGAGAGGAGTTTGCGATGTCGAACAAGAGGAATGGCAGGAAGCCCTGGGCCCACGCGGGATCCACCCGTGCCGACGACGCGGCAAGCCCCGCTTCCGACCCCGTCAAGGAGGACGAGACCATGAGCACGCTGGACGAGCCGGCAGCCGACGACGCCGAGTCCGTTGAGGAGATCGTCGCGAGCGTAGAGGCGACGGACGAGGCCGAGAAGGACGAGGCTCCGTCCGCGGACGCCGAGGGCGAGGCCACGGCCGCCACGGATGCGGACGCCACCGCCGAGGGCGAGGCGCCCGAGGCTCAGGCCGACGCCGACGCCGAGGAGGACCTGGACGGCGAGGACTCCCTCACGTTCAGCAACGGCGTTATCGAGAAGATCGTGGCCATCGCCATGCGCGACGTGCCGGGCGTGATCGGCATGAAGGGCGGCTGGCTCAACCGCGTGCAGGACGTGATTGGCGTGAGCGACTCGCGCAAGGGCGTGACCGTAGAGGTCACCCCGGACGCGTCCGTCCGCGTGAACATCAGCGTTCTTATTGAATATGGCGCCTACGCGCCGCAGGTCTTCGAGGACGTGAAGAAGGCCGTCGTGAAGAACGTCACGGGCATGACGGGCCTTTCCGTCGCGGGCGTCAACCTGCGCATCGAGGACGTGCTCACGGCAGACGAGGTGGCCGCGCGCAACAAGGCCGAGAAGGTCGCGGAGGACAAGGCCCTGGCCGAGGCGGCAGAGGCGAGCGTCGACGGGACGGCGGAGTAGCGTGGGCGTGAGGTCAGCCCTTGCCGTAGGCGCCGGAAGGCTCTCGCACTGGGGGCTGCACAGCGTGCTGCACCGCAGCGCGTCGCAGCTGCCGGGGCGCGTGGCCCTGGGCATCGACCCCAACCTGATGGGCGAGCTCGCGGGCAAGCTCCGCAAGGGCTCCATCGTGGTGTGCGGCACCAACGGCAAGACGACCACCAACAACGTGCTGGCCTCGGCCATCGAGGCCGCGGGCAACACCGTGCTCTGCAACCGCGCGGGCGCCAACATGGCCGCCGGCGTGACGAGCGCGCTTTTGCCCGGGAGGTCCGCGGACTGGGCCGTGATGGAGGCCGACGAGCTCTCCACGGTGCACATCCTGCCGAACCTCAAGCCCAGGTACCTCGTCCTCCTGAACCTCTTTAGGGACCAGCTGGACCGCGCGGGCGAGATCGACCATGTGCAGGACACCATCGTGCGCGCGCTGCAGGGCTCGCCGGAGACCACGCTTTTGGCCTGCGGGGACGACCCGCTGTGCATGGGCGTGGCGCGCCGCGCGGCGCAGCACGGCACCAAGGTGCTGGCGTTTGGCGTGGACGAGGACCTGCACCTGCCGGCGGACCGCGTGCCGGAGGCGCGCTTCTGCCAGGTGTGCGGCGCGGAGCTGGAGTACGACTGGCGCACGTACGCGCAGCTGGGCAAGTTCCACTGCCCCAACGGCGACTTCGCGCGGCCGGGCCTGGACTTTGCCGCGACCGGCGTGCACGTGGACCGCACGGGCGTGAGCTTTGACGTGACGGGCAAGGGGATCGACGGCAAGGTGCACCTGCACGCGGGCTTCGGCGGCGTGTACATGGCGTACAACCTGCTGGCGGCCTTTGCCGCGGCGTCGCTCGCGGGCGTCACGGGCGAGGAGTTCCAGCGCACGCTCGACGGCTACCATCCCGAGAACGGCCGCCTGCAGCACTTCCGCGTGGGCGGGCGCGAGGTGGTGCTCAACCTGGCCAAGAACCCCACGGGCTTCAACCAGAACATATCGCTGCTGCTTGCGGACGAGCGTCCCAAGGCGGCGTACTTCGTGATAAACGACGACTTCAACGACGGCAAGGACATCAGCTGGATCTGGGACGTGGACTTTGAGCGGCTGGCCGCAGAGCACATGCGCGTGATCTGCGGCGGGCACCGCGCCAACGACGTGCAGGTGCGCCTCAAGTACGCGGGCATCAGGGCCGACATCGCCAACAGCGTGGGCGAGGCCCTGGGCAAGTTGGGCAACACCGACCTTGCCGAGCCGTTGTACGTGCTCACGAACTACAGCGCGCTCTGGCCCGCGAAGGCCGAGCTCGAGAGGATGGGTGAGCGCCATGACTAACGCGTCTGCCGGCACGTCCGGCGCGGGCAGGAGCCTGCGCATCGCGCACCTGTACCCGGAGCTCCTCAACCTCTACGGCGACTCGGGAAACATCCTCGTGCTCAAGAGCCGCATGGCGTGGCGCGGTATTGAGCCGCAGGTTCTGGAGGTCCACGTGGACGACCGCCCGTCCTTCTCGGGCGTTGACATCGTCTTCATCGGCGGCGGCTCAGACCGCGAGCAGAAGATCGTGTGCGACAAGCTGCTGGCGGAGCAGGCGGAGCTGCGCTCCTTTGTGGAGGACGGCGGCGTGCTTGCGGCCGTATGCGGCGGCTACCAGCTGTTGGGCCACAGCTATCTGATGGGGGACGAGAAGGTCCCGGGCCTCGGGCTCGTGGACCTCTACACGGACCGGGGCGAGCCGCGCATCATAGGCAACATCGCGGTGGAGAGCCGCATCAGCCCGCAGCCCATCGTGGGCTACGAGAACCACGGCGGGCGCACGCACCTGGGCGAGGGCGTGGAGCCCATGGGCAAGGTGCTGTACGGCCACGGCAACGACGGCAAGTCCGGCTACGAGGGCTGCCTGTACAAGAACGTGGTGGGCACCTACGTGCACGGGCCGCTCCTGCCCAAGAACCCGGGCGTGGCGGATTACCTGATAGCGCGCGCCCTGGAAAGGAAGTATGGTAGTGCTGACCTCGAGCCCCTGGACGATGCCGAGGAGCTCGCGGCCAACAAGGTCATGTTTGACCGCCTGATGGCGGGCGAGGTGGAGGAGTAACCATGGAGAAGGTCGTCGTCTTCGGTAGCTTGAGCATGGACATGTCCGTGAGGTGCCGCGCCATCCCCCACAGGGGCGAGACGGCGTTTGGCTCCGACTTCCTGACCACGCCTGGCGGCATGGGCGGCAACCAGGCCGTCATGTGCTCCCGCATGGGCGCGGACACCTTCATGGTGGGCAAGGTTGGCGACGACGCCTACGGCCGCGAGCTCATGGCGTCGCTCGCGCGCCACGGCGTGGTCTGCTCCAACGTGAGCGTGAGCGAGGACGAGCACACGGGCATCGGCCTGGTGCTGCGCGGCGAGGGCGACAACCGCGCCGTGTACGACCCGGGCGCCAACGCCACCATCACCTACCAGGAGGTCCGTGCGGCCATCCACGGCCTGGCGGGCCACGGCAACGTGTTCCTGTGCCAGCTGGGCTGCGACCTGGAGGCCACGATGGAGTCCATCCTGTGCGCCAAGCGCAACGGGCTCTTCACGATCCTCAACGCGACGCCGGCCCGCAGCATCCCCGAGGACGTCTACAAGGCGCTCGACGTGCTGTGCATCAACGAGGGCGAGTGCGAGTTCCTGAGCGGCATCAGCCCGCTGGACGACGCCTCGCGCGAGAAGGCGCTGCGCTTCTTCGAGCGTCGCGGCGTCAAGAGCACCGTCATCACGCTGGGGCGCCGTGGCTCCGTCACGCTGGTGGACGGCCAGCCGGTCAAGGTGCCGTGCTTCTCCGTGGAGACGGTGGACACCACCGGTGCGGGCGACGCGTACGTGGGCGAGCTCGCCGCGCACATCGCCTTTGGCGGTGACATCCGCGAGAGCATGGTGTACGCCTCCGCCGCCGCGGCGCTCTGCGTCACCAAGGTGGGCGCGCAGGCCGCGATGCCCACGTTCGCGGACGTGGAGAAGTTCCTGGCCGCCCACAAGGCGGAGTAGCCGTCCTTCTCGCCCGCGTGGGCACGCGACGCAACGGGGACTGGCTTGACGGAACACGGGAAAATCTACTGCTTTGAGTGGGCGAGGGTGCTTGGCGCCCTCGCCATCGTCGCGCTGCACTCCATGCGCGTGACGGAGCTTGCCCCAGGGCTGGCCGCCGCGCACGCGCGGCTCTTTGGCGTGGAGGCCGTGCTGCAGATTCCGCTGGCGCGCTGGGCCGTGCCGGCGTTCCTCATGGTGTCCGGTGCCTTGCTGCTAGACCCAGGGCGAGAAATGCCACCCCGCAAGATCGGCCGCCACGTGTGGCGCATGGCCTTTGTGCTCCTGACCGTGGGGCTCGCGTTCTGCCTGATGGAGCAGGTGGCGGACGTGCGCGCGCAGACGGGCGCGACCACGCTCACGTGGGGCATGTTCGGGCGTGCGCTGCTCAACCTGCTGGAGGGCAACTCCTGGGACCACCTGTGGTACGTGTACGCGCTGATTGGCCTCTACCTGCTCACGCCGTTCATCCGCGGGTTCCAGGCGCGCGCCACGCGCCGACAGTTTGGGCTGGCCGTGGTGCTGGCGTGGGCGCTGCTCTGCCTGGTGCCGCTCGCGAACCTGGTGCTCAACGTCAACCTGTACCAGTTTGTGGACCTGAGCGGCGCGGTGGTCTACTACATGCTGGGCCGCTACGCCTACGAGTACCTTGAGCTTGACTGGCGCATCGTGCTGGCGGGTGTGGCATCGCTCGCGCTCTGCTGCCTGAGCGCGGGGCTGGGGCTGCGCTCGGCTGCGGGCGCTGAGGTGGCCGGTGCCGTGGCGCTGCCGCAATACGGGCTGGTCATGCCCTTCTCGCTCATGGTGTTTTTGGCGTTCAAGCGGTTTGCGAATCGCCCGCAGCGCGAGCGCGGCATCGCGGCGGGCCTCGCGCGCGACAGCTTTGGCATCTACCTCTTCCACCCGCTCTTTGGCCACCTTGCCATCTGGTTCACCAACTACGGAGCCATTCCCGTGCCCGCGCTGCAGCTGGGCATCTTTGTAGTGGGAGTGCTGGGTTCGGTCGCGATCACGCGGCTGCTCAGGCTTCTGCCTGGCTTTAGGGACAAGATCTAGCGGTGCCTACCTGGGACGCATGATGAGGGCGAGGGCGGAAAGGCCGATCATGACGCCGGGCAGGGCGCCCTGCATGAAGCCGGTAAAGTCGCCGCCGACGGCTAGTGCGACGTAGCCGATTGCGCCGCACACGAGGCCAATCAGGCCAATCGCGACCTGCGCGCCGCCGGGGTTGTTGCTGCTCATGAGGCACGCTCCCTTGGGAAGTCGTCGCGCCGCCTGGCCAGGATGATGGCCCGGGCGCTGTTGGTGACGGAGAACGAGACGACCTCGTAGCCGTCCCTCACGACCTCGTTGGCCTTCTGCTCCACGAGCTCGGCCATGCGGTCTGCTGCCGGGCTGTACGCCACGACGAACGCCTTGTACATGGGTGCCTCCTTGCCGAGGGGACCGCGCACGTGCCTTGCCCTGATGATATGAGGTGCGTGCGGGGGAGGGGTTCGCCGCGTGTAAGGGTTGCGTCAGGCATCGCGTGGCTGCCGCGACGTTCCCGTTGCCGTTGCGTTGGGGCGTGGGGTCAGTCGTCCGCGTTCTTCTCGCCCGCGGGCTGCTCGGGTTCATTTGCGGGATCTTCCGCGGGTCCTTTCTTGCGGCTGCCTGCGATTTTGCCCGCTGCCTCGGCAACCGTGAGGAAGAGCCGCAGCGCGACCTCCGTCACAAAGGGGGCGAAGAGGAACCTGATGCCGATCATGCCGTAGACGGGCGTGATGGAGCCGACCTCGACGCACACGACGACGGCGTTTGCGAAGGGCAGCGCGGCCATGTACGCAAAGATC
>NZ_JBJEHW010000018.1:0-6051 GCF_051876455.1 Parafannyhessea sp. | reverse complement strand
GCAAGCAGGTGCCGGCGCCTGCCGCGTCCCGTGACGGAAAGGACCATCAATGGAGAAGAACTAGGGCACGGGGGCGCAGCCGCTCCTCTTCCCGAAGCCGGTGTTCCACAACAAGAGCTGGGGTGGCCGCTACCTGCATGACAAGTACGGCTACGACATCCCGGACGGCGACGTGGGGGAGTGCTGGGCCATCAGCGCGCACCCCAACGGTGACTGCACCATCGAGGGCGGCCCGTACGGCGGCCGCACCCTGAGCGACCTGTGGGAAAGTGAGCACGAGCTCTTTGGCGACGCCAAGGGCGACCGCTTCCCGCTGCTCATCAAGATCCTGGACGCGCGCCAGAACCTCAGCGTGCAGGTGCACCCGGACGACGCCTACGCCGCCGAGCACGAGAACGGCAGCCTGGGCAAGCGCGAGTGCTGGTACGTGCTCGACTGCAAGCCGGGTGCCACGATCGTGGTGGGCCAGCGCGCGCACGACCGCGCCGAGTTCGCCAAGATGGTCGAGGAGGGCCGCTGGGACGACCTCCTGTACAGCGTGCCCATCAAGCGCGGCGACTTCTTCATGATCGAGCCGGGCACCATCCACGCCATCCAGGCGGGGACGGTGGTGCTCGAGACCCAGCAGTCGAGCGACGTCACGTACCGCGTGTACGACTACGACCGCGTCCAGGCGGACGGCACCAGGCGCGAGCTGCACATCCCGCAGACGCTCGACGTGGTCGACTTCGACCTGCCGCTTCCCAAGAGCGGCGACGTCACGGCGCCCGAGAAGGACGGCGTGACCGTGCTGGGAACGTGCCCCAACTTCGAGGTGGAGCGCGTGCGCGTTGCCGCGGGCTCCCCGGCGCGCGTGCCGCAGACGCACGACTTCATGTGCGTGTCCGTGGTGCACGGCAAGGGCGGCAGGGTCACCACGCCCGCGGGCAGCTGGGACCTCAGGCTGGGCTCCCACTTCGTGGCGCCCGCGGGTTCCGGCGACCTCGAGTTCGAGGGCGACATGGAGCTCATCGTGAGCTGGCCTGAGGGCTAGCGCGCGGCAACGTACGGCGGCGGGCCGCCCGCAGGCGCGGCGGCCCGGACAGTGAATGAGGCATCGGGCGAGAGGAGCGCACCATGACCGTGCGCATCGGCATCGACATCGGCGGCACGCAGCTTCGCGTGGCCGCATTGGACGAGAAGGGCAACATCCTCAAGAGGGAGGCCTTCCCCAACGTCCACAGCGCGGGCCCCGAGGAGAACCTCGGCAGGCTCGTGGAAGCCATCGAGGGGTGGGGCCTCGACTACGAGGGCATCGGCATCGGCTGTCCCGGGCCGCTCGACTTCGAGAAGGGCCAGATCCTGACCCCGCCGAACCTTCCCGGCTGGGAGGGCTTCCCCGTGGCGGACTTCTTCCGGAGGCGTTGCGACCACCCGTGCCACCTCAACAACGACGCCAACGTCGCGGGCCTGGCAGAGGCCCTCGTGGGCGCGGGCAGGAACTTCTCGTCCGTGGTGTACATCACGGTGTCTACCGGCGTGGGCGCGGCGTACGTGGTGGACGGCAAGATCGTGGGCGGGGCGCACTCGCTCGCGACCGAGGTCTTCAACATGATCGTGTGCGACGCGCCGGTCGCGCGCCCGGGCATGAACCCCGGCGCCCTGGAGGACCAGAGCTCGGGCACGGCCATCGCGCGCATGGCGACCGAGCGCATGGGCCGCGAGGTGACGGCGCCGGCAGTGTTCGCGCTGGCTGACGCCGGAAACGCGGACGCGATCGCCGTGATCGACCACGCCGCGGAGTGTCTGGCGCGCGGCGTCAACAACATCAACGCGGTCGTCGACCCGGACGTCTTCGTCTTTGGCGGGTCGGTCGCGCTCAAGAACCCCGCGTTTCTCGACATGGTGTACCAGAAGGCGAAGGGCTACGTGCTCGACCCGGACGCGCTGCTCTTCTGCGAGGCGACGTGCGGTGACGACGCCGGCCTCGTTGGAGCGTCGCTCCTGGTGTAGGCGGGGTTCCGGCTGACGTGCCGCCCCGGGCGGCGGCTGACATCGCGATTGAGGCCCCCGAATGCCAAAAACTTTTTTGGCATTCGGGGGTCAATTCGTCTACCTGCGGTTTCTCAAAATGAGGGGTCTTCCAAAAACGGATTTGGTATCGTCTGCGGTAGCGAGGAGGGGGGATAGCCATGTGCAAGCGATACGAATACGACGCGACCATCCGTGCGGCGGACCGTCCGGGCGGCGCGTACGTGGCCTTCCCGTGGAACGTGCGCGAGGAATTCGGGAGCGGCCGCGCGAAGGTGCATGCCACGTTCGACGGCGTGCCGTACGACGGCAGCGTGGTCAACATGGGCGTGAGTAACGAGGACGGGAGCGTCTGCTACGTCATCGGCATCCTCAAGGCGATCCGCCAGCGGCTCGGCAAGGGGCCGGGGGACGTCGTGCACGTGGTCGTGACCGAGCGGGAGTGACGCAACTGCTGGCCCCAGATCGCAAAACGTGATGTGCGACCTGGTGGTTCAGGCAGTTTACCAGCGCAAACGCAAAAAAAGGGCGGCATCGCAAAACGTGATTTGCGATGCCGCCGCGCCGTTCGGTTCCGTCTGGCTATGGTTCCTCGGCCCGCGCCCTACGCGCCCTCGAGCTGGCTCAGCGCGATGCTCGCGGCCTCCACGGGGTCGTCCGTGATCTTGAAGAGCCTCAGGTCCTCGGCCGAGATGTTGCCCTCGGCCAGCATGGAGTCGCGCAGCCAGTCGAAGAGCCCCTCCCAGTAGCTGCGGCCAAACAGCGCGATGGGAATCTTGGGCGACTTGCCCGTCTGCACCAGCGTCAGCTCCTCGAAGGCCTCGTCCAGCGTGCCAAAGCCGCCCGGGAAGATGATCGAGCCCGACGAGTACTTCATGAACATGGTCTTCCGCACGAAGAAGTAGCGGAAGTTCATGCCGAGGTTGACCCACCCGTTGAGCGCCTGCTCGTGGGGAAGCTCGATGCCCAGGCCCACGGAGCTGCCGCCCACCTCGGCCGCGCCGCGGTTGGCGGCCTCCATGATGCCGGGGCCGCCGCCCGTGATGACGGCGACGCCCTGCTGCGCCACCAGCTGGCCGCACTTGCGGGCGGCCGCGTAGTAGGGGTCGTCCTCGCCGGTGCGCGCCGAGCCAAAGATGCTCACCGCGGGGCCTATCTCCGCAAGCGCGCCAAAGCCGTCCACGAACTCCGCCTGGATGCGGAGCACGCGCCACGGGTCCGTGTGCAGCCACGACGTGTCCGCGCTGGGGGTCAGGAGGTGCTGGTTCGTGGTGTCCTTGGGCACCATCTTGCCGCGCATGATGACGGGTCCGCGGTGGTAGACGGGCACCTCCGCCTGCGGCTCCCTGCCAAGGTCCCTGTTCTTCTCGTCCGTGTTGTCCTTGCCCTGCATGGGCCCTCTTTTCTGTCATGCCCGCCGGTCGACGGGCCGTTTCGCGTTTATGCGTCGCGCCACGGCGACGTGGGAAAGTCTAGTGCCCCGGGCGGGCGACCCGCGTCGCCTGGGGCGTGGCTTACCAATGCGTAATGTACCCATGACGTGGCTTGCTCTTTTGTGCCGCGACGGCTACCGTTGGGTTGTTGCAATGGCAACGCCTTGCGTGACACACGGCGGGCGCAAGGGCACGCGGGCGAGAAGGACGCGGCGCCGTCCACGCGGGCGCCGGCTGGGGGGCACGATGGACATTCGGAAGCGCTACGAGCACTGCATCGACACCCTGGCGGCGGGGCCGCTCTTCAGGGGCATACCGCGCGACGACATCCCGCGGATGCTCGTCCTGATGCGCGGGAGGTGCCACACCTTCCAGCGCGACGACGTGATCCAGCCGTTTGGCGAGCCGTTCCGCCTGGTGGGCATCCCCATGTCCGGCGAGGTCGAGGGCTCGTTTGACAGCGAGCGCTACGACCACGTGAGCGTGCGGCGCTTCACGGTGGGCGACATCTTTGGCGCGGCCTTCGCGTGCGCGGAGGTGGACTCGAGCCCCATCGAGCTCGTGGCGCTCTGCAAGTCTGAGGTGGTGCTGCTGGACGTGCGGCCGCTCTGGGAGGCGGAGGACCCGTCGGGCGAGGTGGTGACGCTCCTGGGGAACCTGCTGCGCATCGTGTCGACCCAGAGCGTGTTCCTCAACCGCAAGGTCAGGATCCTGGGGCAGAGGAGCCTGCGCGACCGCCTTGTGGTGTACCTGCGCGAGCTGCCCGCCAACGCGGACGGCTGGGTGCGCGTGCCCATGTCGCAGACGGCGCTGGCGCAGTTCATAGGCGCCAACAGGAGCGCGATGTCGCGCGAGCTGGGACGCATGGAGGACGACGGCGTGCTGGAGCGCGACGGCAACCGCATGCGCCTGAGCGACGACGTGTGGCGGCCCTAGGCCGGGGCATCTGGCGCGACCCTAGTTGACGATGCTCCCGAACCTGAGGTAGTTGACGTAGGCCATCATGCTGTCCATGTGCCTGGCGGCGCTGGAGTTCTTGGTCTGGCTGGGCGAGGCGATGGTCTCGTCGTCCGCGTCCGTGAACTCGTGCCAGTTGCCCTTGGCGTCCTGGTAGCCGATGAGGCTCAGTATGGGGAGGCTCCTGCGGGATGCGAGGTTGGCCTCCTGGCGCCTGCTGATGGGCGCGCCCAGCTGGTACATGAGCTCGTCTCCCAGCGCGCTCACGGGAAGGTCCTCGGTCTCGCCCGTCTGGCCGTTTCCGGCGACGTCGTAGTTTGCCCACATGAAGTACGTGGTGTGGTACATGCGCTCCGCGATCTGGATGGACGACTCGTCCTCGTAGCCCAGCGTGGCATAGGGGCTGGCGGGCTTTGGCTGGTGGTCGCCAAAGAAGAGCACCGCAACGGGGCGGTCGAGCTTCTTGACCTCGCCCAGGAACCACTCGATGGCGCGGTCGGACTCCGTGGCGCAGGACAGGTACTCGTTCAGCATGAAGTTGTCGGAGGTGCTGGCGCCCTCGGGCTCGTAGTCGAGCTCGTCGGCCGTGGGGATGGTGCCCGTGGTGAAGGGCCCGTGGTTCTGCATCGTGACGGTGTGGATGAACTCGGGCGTGGAGCCCTTCTTGAGCAGGGAGAGGATCTTCTGGTACGTGGCGCGGTCGCTCACGTAGCCGTTGTGGTAGGTCTGAGCGCCCTGGAAGTCGTCGATGGAGTAGAACCTGTCGAAGCCCATCTGCTCGTACACGCGCTTGCGGTCCCAGTTGGTGGCCTGGTTGGGGTGGATGGCGTACGTCTTGTAGCCGAGGGCCGCAAACTGGCGCGGCATGCACGGCACCTTGGTGAAGTCCCACTGTGTGTAGGGATACTTGTTGGCGCCCAGGTAGTGCAGGTTGACGCCGCAGAGCGCCTCGAACTCCGAGTTGCAGGTGCCGCCGCCAAAGATGGAGGTGTACGAGTCGCCGTGGAGCAGCGCGTCCGTGAGGCCCGTCTTCACGAACGTGGGGCCCGCGTAGCCGGCCTCGCTGATTGACTTGTAGACCGAGAGGTCCGAGAAGGACTCGTTCATGATTACGACCACCGTCGGGCGCTTCTTCTTGAACTGGGTCACGGCCGCCTTGCGCGCGGCGCCCGAGTCTGTTGAGGCCCCCGTGCCGAGGCGCTTGGCATACTGGGCGACCAGGTCCTTCTCGACCGCCTTGGCGTCGGAGTCGTTGTAGTTGGCGGGCACGGGGATGAGGCGGGCCTGGAACTCCTTCACGAAGCAGGGGAAGAAGCCCTGGCGAGAAGTGCTGTACATCGAGTTCCAGTGGTTGAGGCTGACCCCGAAGTCAGCCCCGTAGCCGGGGATGGTCACGAAGGCCGTGAGGCCGCCCAGGCTGAGGAGGCCGAGTGCGGTGCGCCTTGTGGCGGGGCGCTCGAACGCCCGCTGGAGCGCGGAGCCGGCTCCCGCGTCCCCGGTAGTGGCAGCGGCGGTGCCGGCGGGGGAGGCCGCCGGCGCGGCGTGGCGCGCGACGGGCTTGGCCGCGGGCGCCGCCTTGCGTGCCGGCGCGAGGCGCACGAGGTAGGCCGCGCAGGCGATGCCCGCCGCCGCGTAGCCCAGGGCCCGGGCC
>NZ_JBJEHW010000017.1:0-6099 GCF_051876455.1 Parafannyhessea sp. | reverse complement strand
AGGTCGGCGTCAAGTACATCGTCGTCTTCCTGAACAAGTGCGACATGGTCGACGACGAGGAGCTCATCGACCTCGTCGAGATGGAGACCCGTGACCTCCTGTCCGAGTACGGCTTCCCCGGAGACGATATCCCCATCATCCGCGGTTCCGCTCTTGGCGCCCTCAACGGCGAGCAGAAGTGGGTCGACTCCATCATCGAGCTCATGCACACCGTTGACTCCTACATCCCGACGCCGAAGCGTGACAACGAGAAGCCGTTCCTGATGGCCATCGAGGACGTCATGACCATCTCCGGCCGTGGTACCGTCGTCACCGGCCGTGTCGAGCGCGGCGAGCTCAAGCTCAACGACCCGGTCGAGATCGTTGGCCTGAAGGACACCCAGACCTCTACCGCCACCGGCATCGAGATGTTCCGCAAGACCCTCGACTTCTGCGAGGCTGGCGACAACGTCGGCATCCTGCTCCGTGGCATCAAGCGCGAGGACGTCGTCCGCGGCCAGGTTCTCTGCAAGCCCGGCACCGTCACCCCTCACCACGAGTTCACCGGCGAGATCTACGTCCTGACCAAGGAGGAGGGCGGCCGTCATACCCCGTTCTTCTCTGGCTATCGTCCCCAGTTCTACTTCCGCACCACGGACGTGACCGGCGACATCACCGAGCTCACCGACTCTGACGGCAACAAGGTTGAGATGGCTATGCCTGGTGACCACATCACCATCCACTGCGACCTCATTCACCCGATCGCCATGGAGGAGGGCCTGCGCTTCGCTATCCGCGAGGGCGGCCACACCGTCGGCGATGGCCGTGTTGCCACCATCATCGCCTAGTTCTTCTCGACGATAGTCTGGGCCCGGCGCCCCGAAAGGGGCGTCGGGTCTTCTTGTCCGCTTGCCCGTTCCCTGTATGCGCTGATATTTGGTGGTTTTGTCGAGCCGAGAAGTACGATTGACACGTGCTTGACAGAACGAACCATCGAATGGTAGCGTATACCATCGCCGACGCTGGGGTAGTCCCGTGGCGGTTATCTACAGGAGGATCAATGCGTACACTCGTTACCCTTGCATGCACTGAGTGCAAGCGTCGCAACTACACCACGAAGAAGAACAAGTCCAACACTCCTGATCGCATGGAGTTGAAGAAATATTGCCCGTGGTGCCACAAGCACACCCTTCACAGGGAGACCCGCTAAACTAGGGTCAACACAGGCCAGTAGCTCCAATGGTAGAGCGGCGGTCTCCAAAACCGTTTGTTGAGGGTTCGAGTCCTTCCTGGCCTGCCAGATTACACCACCGGCTATCCTCCTTCCTGGGGTTAGCCGGTTTCTATGAACAGGGGTTTTGATGGCAAAGAAGGAGCGTCAGAAGAGAAGCGCACGTAAGGCCCGCGCGGCAGAGCGTGCCGAGCTCGAGGCAACGCGCGCCGCTTCGCAGGCAGGCTCTAAGGAGCAGGCCAAGAAGGCTGACGCTGCGGTTGCCAAGGCCTCTACCAAGAAGGCCGAGAGCAAGCCGGCGAAGAAGCAGGGGCGCATCCGCTCGTACTTCTCCGCCGTCAAGGCGGAGATGCACCGCGTCGTGTGGCCGGACAAGAACGAGCTCCGCAGCTACTCCATCGCGGTCATCGTGATGCTGATCGTCTTTGGCGTGTGCGTCTGGCTCGTCGACACGGGCTTCGTCGCCGTGCTCGCCGGCTTCACGGGACTTCGGGGGTAAGACATGGCTAAGCGTTGGTACGTGGTTCACACCTACTCCGGCTACGAGAACAAGGTGAAGACCGACCTTGAGCACCGCGTCGAGGCCTTCGGCATGAGCGACCAGATCGTGGACGTTCAGATTCCCACCGAGGAAGTCACCGAGATCAAGGATGGCGGAGCTCGCGAGACCAAGGAGCGGAAGATCTTCCCTGGCTACGTGCTCGTCCGCATGGAGATGAACGACGACACCTGGACCGTCGTGAGGCAGACGGAGGGCGTCACCGGGTTCGTGGGCCTCGACGGCAGCAAGCCCGCTCCGCTGCGCAGGTCCGAGTTCAACAAGATCATGCATCGCAACCAGCCCTCTGGCGCGAAGCAGCAGAAGCACGTCACCATGACCACCAACATCGAGCCGGGCATGTCCGTCAAGGTCGTCAGCGGTCCGCTCGCGGACTTCGACGGCTCCGTGTCAGAGGTCAACGCAGAGTCCGGAAAAGTCAAGGTCATGCTCACGATCTTCGGTCGCGAGACCCCCGTGGAGCTCACGCTCGACCAGATCTCGATCATCGCTTAGGTACCATTCGTTCCCCGTATCGGTGAGGATTGCTTCTCGGGGGACGGTAGAGATAAGAACGCAACTTCCGTCTAGGAGACAACAATGGCCAAGAAGGTTACCCACTTCATCAAGCTCCAGATTCCTGCCGGCGCTGCCAACCCCGCGCCTCCCGTCGGCCCCGCACTCGGTGCCGCCCAGGTCAACATCATGCAGTTCTGTCAGGCATTCAACGCCGCCACCTCTGACAAGAAGGGCGACATCATCCCTGTCGAGATCACGGTCTACGAGGATCGTACCTTCGACTTCGTGTGCAAGACCCCTCCCGCGGCCCAGCTCATCAAGAAGGAGCTCGGCATCAAGAGCGGCTCCGGCGTTCCCCAGCGCGACAAGGTCGGCCAGCTCACCCAGGAGCAGCTCACCAAGATCGCCGAGATCAAGATGCCGGACCTCAACGCCAACGACATCGAGGCCGCCAAGAAGATCGTCGCCGGCACCGCTCGCTCCATGGGCGTCACCGTCGCCGAGTAGCTTTGGTTCCAAGCGCGCGGGCAACGCTCGCGCGTACGTTTAGGGCGGGACATCCGCCAACGATGTGGGAGGGCCACGCCGCCCGTTGACCACAGGAGGTAATGAAATGGCGAAGCACGGAAAGAACTACAACAACGCTACGGCTAAGTACGACAAGGCCGAGGTCTACAGCCCCAAGAAGGCCATGGAGCTCGTGAAGGAGCTCTCCACCGCCAAGTTCGACGAGACCGTCGAGGCTTCCATCCGCCTGGGCGTCGACACCCGCAAGGCCGACCAGAACGTCCGCGGCTCCATCTCCCTGCCCAACGGCACCGGCAAGACCGTCCGCGTCGCCGTCTTCGCGGAGGGCGCCAAGGCCGCCGAGGCCGAGGCCGCTGGTGCCGACATCGTCGGTTCCGACGACCTGGTCGCCGAGATCCAGAAGGGCAACATCAACTTCGACGCCGTCATCGCGACCCCGAACCTCATGGGCAAGGTTGGCCGCCTCGGCCGCATCCTCGGTCCCCGTGGCCTCATGCCGAACCCCAAGCTCGGCACCGTCACCATGGACGTCGAGAAGATGGTCAAGGAGCTCAAGGCCGGTCGTGTCGAGTACCGCGCCGACCGCTACGGCATCTGCCACGTCCCCATGGGCAAGGTCTCCTTCACCGTCGAGCAGCTCGTCGAGAACTACGCTGCCCTCTACACCGAGATCCTGCGCGTGAAGCCGTCCACCGCGAAGGGCCGCTACGTCAAGTCCGTGGCCTTCTCCTCCACGATGGGCCCTGGCGTCAAGGTCGACACCACCGTCACCCGCGACTTCCTCGCGGAGTAACGCCAAGCCTAGCTAGGTAACAGTTCTTGCGCCATGACCGGGTCGGACTCGCTCCGACCCGGTTTCTTGTAGCGACGCCGCGTGGGGTGTGGTCTTGGCGCCGCGGCAACGCGAAGCGCCCCGTTCTTCTCGCCCCTTTTGTGGAGGGGAAGAGAAGAGGCGAGAAGAACGCGAGCGCCTCGCTTGACGGCCGCGGGCCAGGGTGTGACAATACCCTCTGCGCAAGCGATTGCGCGATTACACACAGCACGTACCGCTGCCAAAGACAGCAGGTGCCCGCAGGGGCTCAAAGGGAATCCTCCCGCCGGCCGAGGTGGTCTTGGAATGACTTCTTGGACCCTGCTTTGGCTGCGCCAAGCGGGGTCTTATTTTGTGAAGGCCCGCCGCGTCGGCGGCATGTGCCCGAACAAAACAAGGAGGTGTAACACATGCCCAACAACAAGAACGTGGAAATGCTCGCCAAGGTCAACGAGGCGATCGAGGCTTCCAAGGGTGTCTTCTTCATCGACTACCGCGGCCTCACCGTCAAGGAGACGCAGGACCTGCGTCGCAAGCTGACCGCAGCCGGCGCTCACATGAAGGTCTTCAAGAACAACATCGCAAAGATCGCGTTCAAGCAGGCCGAGATGCCCGAGGTCGACGTCGCTGGTACCGTCGCCTACGTGTTCTACGAGAACGACCCCGTCGAGGCCGCCAAGGTCATCAAGAAGGAGTCCGAGGCCTTCAAGAAGATCGAGTGGCTCGGCGCCATCGCCGACGGCAAGGCCCTCACGGCCGAGCAGGCAAAGGCCTACGCCGACCTCCCCTCTCGCGAGGAGCTCATGGCGAAGCTGGTTTACGTCATCGCAAGCCCGCTTTCCGGCATTGCCCAGGTCTGCGCTGGTCCCGCAAGGGGTCTCGCGACCGTTCTGGACGCCATCGCGGATCAGAAGAACGCTGCCTAGCAGCACCGCACCACGTAACAACAAGCATGACGGGCGCATGGAACGCGCCCACTGACAAAGGAGAATTGACATGGCTGTCACCAAGGATGAGATCATCGAGGCCCTCAAGGAGATGCCCGCTCTCGAGCTTTCCGAGCTGGTTCACGAGCTGGAGGACGTCTTCGGCGTCTCCGCTGCTGCCCCCGTCGCCGTCGCTGCTGCCGCTCCCGCGGCCGACGCCGCTCCCGCCGAGGAGAAGACCAACTTCGACGTTGAGCTGACCTCCTTCGGCTCCAACAAGATCGCCGTCATCAAGGTCGTCCGCTCCCTCACCTCCCTTGGCCTGAAGGAGGCCAAGGAGGCCGTCGAGTCCGCCCCGAAGGTCATCCTCGAGGGCGCCAAGAAGGACGACGCCGAGGCCGCCAAGAAGCAGCTCGAGGAGGCCGGCGCTACCGTTACCCTGAAGTAACTGGAGCCCAATCCTTTTTGCACCATGGGGGACCGAGCCTTCGGGCTTGGTCCCCTTTCCTATGTGTCGGGACTTTGGCGGCGGGGAAGCGGGGAGCGAAAAAAGACCCGCGTCCCGGTGGGCGAGAAGAGCGGGATGCATAACTCGCAATCACAAACAACCCACAATTTGAATTTACAAAGTCGCAGGTAAATGGGCTGTTCTTCTCTGCTAGTTAATCTGGTCGAGAATGTCAAGACCGAATGTTGACCTGGAATCCCAATTTCGTTAAGTTATTAGATTGCGACAACTGCCGCATTTTATCTCGTCGAAGGAGGAAGTGCCTGGTGCCTACCGCAAAGTCTTCCCAGCCCGCACAGAAGGAGCAACGCAAGCGCGTGAGCTTCAGCAAGATCCCCAGTGCGATGGAGTTGCCCAACCTCATTTCCGTACAGAAGGAGTCTTTCAACCGCTTCATGACCGAAGGCCTGGCCGAGTGCTTTGCCGAGTTCTCTCCCATCGAGAACGCCGCAAAGAACATGCAGGTCACCTTTGGGGAGCATCAGTTTGGCGACGCGCCGGCTGACATCGCCGAGTGCCGTGCCAAGGATATCACGTACCAGGCGCCGCTCTTCGTCGACGTTCGCTTTGTGAACGGCGACACGGGCGAGATCAAGGAGCAGCTCGTCTTCATGGGCGACTTCCCCCTGATGACCGACAGCGGCACCTTCATCATCAACGGCACCGAGCGCGTCGTCGTGTCGCAGCTGGTCCGCTCCCCGGGTGTGTACTTCTCCGAGGAGATGGACAACGGCGTCGAGGTGCACCACGTGCAGTTCATCCCCGCGCGTGGCGCATGGCTCGAGTTTGAGGTCGACAAGCACGGCCACCTGGTGGTCTCCATCGACCGCAAGCGCCGCCAGAGCGCGACGATGTTCCTGCGCGCCCTTGGCATCGCCGAGACCGACGACGACATCATGAACCTCCTGGGCGATTCCGACATCGTCCGCTCCACGCTGGAGCGCGACGTCGCGACGACCCGCGAGGACGCGCTGCTCGAGATCTACCGTCGCCAGCGCCCGGGCGAGCCTCCCACCGTGGAGTCCGCGAAGAGCCTGCTGGACGGCCTGTACTTCAACC
>NZ_JBJEHW010000016.1:0-6231 GCF_051876455.1 Parafannyhessea sp. | reverse complement strand
AGTTCAGCGCGATCTTCTCCATCGCCGACACCATGGCCATCGCGGCCATGAAGGCGATTTTCGACACCGGCGCCAAGGTTCCGGATGACTACTCGGTCATCGGAATCGACGGCATCGAGATGTCTCTCTATACGATTCCAACGCTCGCCACGCTCTGCCAGCCTCAGGAATCCATGGGCCGGGAAGCTGCGCGGATACTGGTGGACGTCGTGGAAGGCAAGACCAAGAACCAGCACGTAAGACTCAAGACCACCCAACGACCCGGAGGGTCGATGGGTCCGGCCAAGAAGGTAATTCTCGCATCTTAAGGGGATGCGTGAGGGAGACGTAGGAGGGTTCCAAATGTTTGAGAAGCCAATTACCCGTAAGGCGTTCCTGAGTGGCGCAGCCGCCGTGGCGGCAGGCCTCGGCCTCGCCGGTTGCTCTGGCTCGAGCGACAGCGACTCCGGCAGCGAGAACGGCACCGTCTACTGGCTGAACTTCAAGCCCGAGATTGACAAGACCATCCAGAAGCTCGGCAAGAAGTACGCCAAGCAGAAGAACGTCAAGGTCAAGATCGTCACCGCTGCCTCTGGCGACTACGAGAAGACCCTGACCTCCGAGATGGACAAGTCCGAGGCCCCGACCATCTTCGTCATCGGCAACCAGGCCGGCGTCAAGGAGTGGGACGACTACGCCCTCGACCTCAAGGGCACCAAGATCGCCAAGGCCCAGACGACCGACGACTACAACCAGTACGACGATGATGGCAAGCTCGTCTCCGTCGGCTACTGCTTCGAGTGCTACGGCATCGTCGCCAACACCGACAACATCAAGAAGGCCGGCCACTCCGTCGACGAGATCAAGGACTTCGCGAGCCTGAAGACCGTCGTCGAGGACATCCACAAGAACGCCAGCGCCAACGGCTTCGACGCCTTTGCCGCGACCGACATGGATGACTCCAACTCTTGGCGTGTTACCGGCCACCTTGCCAACCTCGAGTACTTCTATGAGGAGCACAAGGGCGACGGCACCAGCAAGGACATCTGGAAGAAGACGCCTTCCACCATCGAGGGCACGTACCTCCCGAACTTCAAGAACCTCTACGACCTCATCATCAACAACTCCGTTACCGCTCCTGACCAGCTCGCCACGGGCGGCCACGATCCCGCGCAGCAGTTCAAGGACGGCAAGGCCACGTTCTATCTGACCGGCTCCTGGGACTACTCCGACATCACCAAGAGCGTCAAGAACACCACGATGCTCCCGTACTACTGCGGCGTCTCCGGCGAGGACAAGGCCGGTCTCAACTGCGGCACCGAGAACTGCTGGGCCATCAACAAGAACGCCTCCAAGAAGGATCAGCAGGCGTCCATGGACTTCCTGATGTGGCTCGTCACCGACGAGGAGGCCTCGAAGGAGCTCGTCGAGCAGCTCGGCATCATGCCCTTCAAGAAGGCTGCCGAGTCCACGAACGGCTGGCTGAAGCATGCTCAGGAGCTCTCTGACAGCGGTTGCTACAACATGGACTGGGCTACCAACTACGAGCCCAACGTCGACACCTATCGTGCTGGCCTCGTCTCTGCGCTGAACACCTACAACGGCAGCCAGACCGACGCTAACTGGGACAAGTTCAAGACCGCCTTCGTGGACGGCTGGGCCACCCAGTACAAGAAGGCCAACGCATAGCCAACGGCTCTTGTAGGCCTGCGAGGGACCGGGCGACATTCGTCCGCCCGGCCCCTCTTCTATTGGGGAGCGTTATATGAGTAGTGCAAAAGCAAAAAAGATTACGGCATCGAACTCCAGGATCAGGTCCATCAGGCACTGGGGACTCCTCTTCCTGGGCCCGGTGACCGCAGCCTTCGTGATCGGCTTCGTCTGGCCGTTCATCCAGGGCATCTATCTGTCCTTCTGCCAGTTCCGCCTCACGTCTGACGCCAAGTTCATCGGGCTTGGGAACTATGCGGCGGCATTTGCGGACCCGAGCTTCAGGTATTCCTTCTGGTTCACGGCGGCGTTCGCCATCGTGACCGTCATTTTGATTAACATCCTTGCGTTCGCCGTCGCGTACGTCCTGACGCAGAACATCAAGGGCAGCAACATCTTCCGTACGGTGTTCTTCGCGCCGAACCTGATCGGCGGCATCGTCCTGGGCTACATCTGGTCCATGATCTTCGATGGCATCCTCTCCAGGTACGGCACCTCGATCGTCATGAACTCGACGCTCGGCTTCTGGGGCCTCGTCATCCTCGTCTGCTGGCAGCAGATCGGCTACATGATGATCATCTACATCGCGGGTCTCCAGGCAGTGCCCGAGGACATGCTCGAGGCCGCGAAGATCGACGGCGCCTCCAAGTCGCAGACACTCTTTAAGGTGACCATTCCGAACGTGATGCCTTCCATCACGATCTGCATGTTCCTTACGCTGACCAACGGCTTCAAGCTCTTCGACCAGAACCTCGCGCTCACCGGCGGCCAGCCGTTCAAGCAGCTTGCGAGCGGCGACACGATCCACCAGACCGAGATGCTCGCGCTGAACATCTACAACACGTTCTACGGAACCGCCTCCGTCGCACGTGGCACCGCGCAGGCAAAGGCCGTCATCTTCTTCATCCTGGTCGCGGTGCTCGGCCTCGCGCAGCTTTCGTACACCCGTAAGAGGGAGGTGCAGCAGTAATGGCTTCCAAGCAGGAGACTCTTACGTCCGAGAAGCGCAACAAGACCATTGCCTCTGTTATTCTCACCATCATCTGCATCATCTGGGTGCTGCCCATCGTCTCGGTTGTCATCAACTCGTTCAAGAAGAACACCTTCGTCAAGACCGAGACCTTCGCACTGCCCAACGCCCAGAGCGCGGCCGGCTGGTCGAACTTCATCAAGGGCATGACGTTCGGCAACTACCCGTTCATGGCAGCCGTCGCCAACTCCGTGATCATCACGGTGCTCTCGACCTTCCTCATCCTGTTCTTCTGCTCGATGGCCGCCTGGTACATCGCGCGCGTGAACTCGAAGTTCTGCAAGATTCTGTACTACCTCTGCATCTTCTCCATGGTCGTCCCCTTCCAGATGGTCATGTTCACGCTCTCCAAGACGGCTGACACGCTCCAGCTCAACACGCCGTTCACCATCCCAATCGTCTACCTGGGCTTTGGCGCCGGCCTCGCGATCTTCATGTTCGTCGGCTTCGTCAAGTCCATCCCCATCGAGATCGAGGAGGCTGCCTCCATCGACGGCTGCGGCCCGATTCGCACCTTCTTCCGCGTCGTGCTCCCCATGCTGAAGCCCACGCTGATCTCGGTCGGCATCCTGGAAGTCATGTGGGTCTGGAACGACTACCTGCTTCCGTACCTGGTGCTTGACATCAACAAGTACCGCACCATCCCCATCCACATCCAGTACCTCAAGGGCAGCTACGGCACGGTCGACCTCGGCGCAACCATGGCGCTCATCCTCCTGAGCATCATCCCCGTCATCGTCTTCTACCTCGCGCTGCAGAAGTACATCATCAAGGGCGTCGCGGCAGGCGCCGTTAAGGGCTAAGCATCATGGATCGTACGTGCGGCATCATCCTTCCCATCTACGCGCTCCCCACGCCGCATGGGATCGGCACGCTCGGCAGGGAGTCCCGGGAGTTCGTGGACTTCCTGTCCGAGGCGGGCCAGTCCTGGTGGCAGATCCTTCCCGTCGGGCCGACGAGCTACGGTGACTCCCCTTACCAGAGCCCGTCGACCTACGCGGGAAACCCCTACTTCATCGACCTGGACTACCTGGTCGAGGACGGCCTCCTCACCTCCGAGGAGGTGGAGGCCCCCGACTGGGGCAGTGACCCCGCCAAGGTGGACTACGCCCTTCTCTACCAGAACCGCGAGCCCCTGCTGAGGCTTGCCTACAAGCGCGGGCGCGACCGCCAGAAGCGGCTCTTCTCCGAGTTCAAGCAGGAGAACGAGTCCTGGCTCGCGGACTACGCGCTGTTCATGGCAGTCAAGCGCAACTTTGGCATGGTCTCCTGGATCGAGTGGCCGGACGTTGACATCAGGCTCCGCAAGCCCGAGGCCATCGCCCGCTACACCAGGGAGCTCGCGGACGACATCGACTTCTACGAGTACGAGCAGTTCCTCTTCTACACGCAGTGGGAGCAGCTCAGGCGCTACGCGCACAGCAAGGGCGTGCAGATCCTGGGAGACCTCCCCATCTACGTGGCGCTCGATTCGGCGGACGTGTGGGCCAACCCCGACATGTTCCAGCTGGACGAGAAGAACGTGCCCATCGAGGTGGCAGGCGTCCCGCCCGACTACTTCAGCGAGGACGGGCAGCTCTGGGGCAACCCGCTCTACGACTACGAGGCCATGGAGAAGGACGGCTTCGCGTGGTGGGTGCGTCGCATCGCGGGTGCGGCCAACCTCTACGACAGCATCCGAATCGACCACTTCCGCGGGATCGAGAGCTACTGGGCCGTGCCCTACGGCGACAAGACCGCGCGCAACGGTCGTTGGGTCAAGGGCCCCGGCATGAAGCTCGTTGGGACGCTCAAGCGCCGCTTCAAGAACGTGAGCTTCATCGCGGAGGACCTGGGCTACACCACGCCCGAGGTCAGGCAGCTCCTGGCGGATTCGGGCTTCCCGGGCATGAAGGTGCTCGAGCTCGGCTTCGACTCCCGCGACGTGAGCGACTACCTGCCGCACGCGTATTCGCCGCACTGCGTCTGCTACACCGGCACGCATGACAACCAGACCATCGAGGGCTGGCGTCAGGAGGCCGACAAGGCGGACGTGGAGCTTGCCACCAGGTACCTGGGCCTCAACGAGGCGGAGGGCTTCTCGTGGGGCGTCATCAGGGGTGGCATGTCCAGCGTCGCGGAGCTCTTCGTGGCGCAAATGCAAGACTATCTGGAGTTGGGTCCCGAGGCGAGGACGAACCTTCCCGGAACCCTTGGTGGGAACTGGCAGTGGAGGCTTTTGCCGGGGCAGATCACGCCCGGGCTCACTAAGCGCATCGCCGCAATGACCCATATCTATGGAAGGGACGTGAGACGCTAATGGCAACGGTAAGCCTGAAGCACATCGAGAAGATCTATCCCAACATCGAGGGTGAGAAGAAGCACCACTTCGGCAAGAAGAAGGAAGAGGGAAAGAAGAAGAGCAACCTCAAGCAGGTCGAGGGCGGCGTCCTCGCGGTCGAGGACTTCAACCTCGAGATCGCCGACCGCGAGTTCGTGGTGCTCGTCGGCCCCTCTGGCTGCGGCAAGTCCACGACGCTCCGCATGATCGCAGGCCTGGAGGAGATCACCTCCGGCGAGCTGCGCATCGACGGCAAGCTCGTGAACGACGTGGCCCCCAAGGACCGCGACATCGCCATGGTCTTCCAGAGCTACGCCCTGTACCCGCACATGACCGTGCGCGAGAACATGGCCTTCCCCCTCAAGCTTCGCAAGATGCCCCAGGACCAGATCGACAAGAAGGTCAACGAGGCCGCCGAGATCCTCGGCATCACGCAGTACCTCGACCGCAAGCCCAAGGCGCTCTCCGGCGGCCAGCGTCAGCGCGTCGCCATCGGCCGCGCCATCGTGCGTGAGCCCAAGGTCCTCCTCATGGACGAGCCGCTCTCCAACCTCGACGCCAAGCTCCGTAACCAGATGCGTGCAGAGATCATCAAGCTCCGCCAGCGCATCGACACCACGTTCATCTACGTCACGCACGATCAGACCGAGGCCATGACCCTCGGCGATCGCATCGTCATCATGAGGGACGGCGTCGTGCAGCAGGTCGGCACCCCGCAGGAGGTCTTCGACCACCCCGCGAACCTCTTCGTCGCAGGCTTCATCGGCGTCCCGCAGATGAACTTCTTCGACGCCAAGCTCGTCAAGGACAACGGCGTCTACAAGGCCATCGTGGGCGACGCCACGTTCGTTCCCAACGATGCCAAGCAGAAGCGCCTCGCGGCCCACAACGTCGAGCCGCAGGACGTCACCCTCGGCATCCGTCCCGAGCACGTCACGCTCACGGACAACGCGCCGCAGCTCGTCACGGGCACGGTCGATGTCTCCGAGATGATGGGCTCCTCCATCCACCTGCACCTCAACACCCTCGGCAAGGACGTCATCGTGATCGTCCAGACCCAGGACCTCAAGGAGGAGAAGCGCGGTGGCTTCCAGCTCGGCGAGAAGGTCTCCTTCACGTTCGACGGCGACGTCATCCACCTCTTCAGCAAGAAGGACGAGAAGAACCTCGAGTTCTAGCTTCGGCTTCAACC
>NZ_JBJEHW010000015.1:0-6265 GCF_051876455.1 Parafannyhessea sp. | reverse complement strand
TGCCAGCATGGCGACGGGGTTCATGGGTCGCAGGGGGTAGCGGCGGTTGCGCGGCCTACCTCGTAGTCAGGTGAGGGTCCGCTGGCTCGGTTAGACGAGCACCCTTATCTCTCCGATTGCCCACAGTGGAATGTTGACGAGCCAGCCCTCGTCCCTATACATCGAGAGCGAAGTGCGGACCGCGCGCGAAAGAGCGAACTTGTCGCATGCGACCTTCAGGCTCTTCGAGCGCAGGTTCTCGCCAGCCTTCACCTCTATGGGCACGACCTTCTCATCCATCGGGATGACGAAATCGGTCTCTGCCGTGCCAGTGCTCGAGGACCAGTAGACGGGCTCGAATCCCTTGCAGACGAGCTCCTCGAGCACGTATTGCTCCGTAAGCGACCTCTTGAACTCGGTAAACAGGCGTGACCCGTCAAGTACGGCCGACGGATTGAGGTCTGACAGCGCGCAGAGAAGGCCAACGTCGACGCAGAACAGTTTGAAGCCGGACAGGTCCTCGTACGCCTCGAGCGGCATCTTGAGTGACGATACCCGTGGGACCTTCGTCACGGCACCGTAGTCGAAGAGCCACTGGAGGCTCTCCTCAAAGTCGCGGGCGCGTGCTCCAGGGCGTACCGCACCATACACGAACTTCTTGTTCTCGCGTGCGAGCTGGCTGGGAAGTGACTTCCAGACGAGCCTCATCCTCTCGACGATGCGACCAGGCGCGTGCTTTGCGAAGTCGCTCGCGTAGCCTTCAAGTATTTGGCTCTGCACCCTTCTGACTTCCGAGAGATCCCCCGTGGAGCGAAATAGGTCGACGGCCTCTGGCATGCCACCGACCACAAGGTACTCCTTAAGGCGCTGCGTCAACATGTCCCGTAGCGGCGCGAGCTTTGTCATGTCTGCCTGTGCGAGGGCGTCTGCAACGGGATCTCCGCTTGTGGCGCGAAGGAACTCGCCAAAGCACATGGGGTGAAGGACGAGCTCGTCCACCTTGCCGACAGGGAAGGACTCCCCCTCGCGTCGCATCGATATTCCCATATACGATCCTGCTGCGACGACGTGGTACTCGCGCGCCTGCTCGCAGAAGTACTTGAGGGAGGTGAGCCCCCTGGGCGCCTCCTGGATCTCGTCGAAGATCAGGAGCGTCTCCTCGGGATCGATGCTCCGACCATACCTGAGCTCGATTTCCGAGATTATCCTCTTGGGATCGAGGTCCTGGGAGAAGAGCGTGCGTGCAGACTCGTCCATCAGGAAGTCGATCGTGACGGAGTCCCGGAACTCCTGGTGCGCGAACTCTCGCATGAGCCACGACTTGCCCGTCTGGCGTGCGCCACGAATCACCAGCGGTTTCCTGTTGGGGCGGTTTTTCCATTCCACAAGCGAAGACATCAGGTCGCGTCGCAAGTCCGGTCACCTCTCGTCCTGCTATGGCCTTGTTATAGGAGATATCAAGACTCACACATTTTACCCTAGGAAAAAAGTGGGAGACAACCACATTTTACCCTAGGAAAAATGTGGGAGTCTCGCACAAAGTTCCTAGGGTAAAACGTGGGAAAAAGGGCCGTTCGCAAGCTCATGCCTGCGGGCGGCCCCCATGCTGCGATTTTATGACACTGTGCGTTACGATGCCTTGCCTGTGCAAGGCTCCTCCGAGCTAGTCCTCGACCTCGAGCAGCGTGATCTCGAAGTTGAGGGCCTTGCCGGCCATCTCGTGGTTGAGGTCGAACGTGATCGTGGCGTCGTCCTTCGCGACCACCTGGGCTGGGAAGGGACGGCCGTCCATGCCGGAGAGCATGACCTTCTGGCCGGGCTCCAGGGTCTCCGCGCCGGGCAGCTGCGCCAGGGGGATGGTCTGGACCAGGTCGTCGCGGTGCTCGCCGTAGGCGTCCTTGGGCTCGAGGCGGACGTTGACCGTCTGGCCGGGCTCCATGTCCTTGACGGCGTTGTCGAAGCCGGCGATCATCTGGCCTGCCATGCAGGTGAAAGCCAGCGGCTCGTTGCGGTCGTAGGACGAGTCGAACTTGGTGCCGTCGTCCAGCGTGCCGGTGTAGTGGACCTTTACCTTCTTGCCTTCGTTGCTCACGGGTTGCTCCTGTCGGTTGGTCTTGTCTGGATGGGTCAAGGGTACCCAAAAGCCGCGGCGCCAACGCGGGGGAGTCGCAAGCAGGCGCCCGACCATCGAGCGCCCACAATTGGGGTGGGCGCCCACGTGCCATCTTGGCTACAATCGATACAGTGCGAACGCGCGATGTACCAGCACAAACGACGAGCCGTGACTCAATGCGGGGGTGAGTGTCCCTTATGCGAAGCGACGTGGTGGACGATGCCTTGGATGCGGTGCCGCACCGCGGCGCGCGCCTCTGCCTTGTGGTTGGCTTGCGCCTCGTGGAGTGCCTCCTGGCCATGGCCTGTGCCTGGTTGCTGTGCGATTCCGTGCTCGTGATGGGCGACGGCGCCGCAAAGGCATCCGTGGGTCTGACGCTTGCGCTGTTTGGCGCCCCGCTCGCCTGGGCGGTCGCCCATGCCGCCGCCGGTTGGGTCGCCGCGAGCCTCAGGCTCGACCTCGAGCTTGCGCTGCAGGATGCCGTGGCCGGGGGTGTCGGCCGGCTTGTGCGTGCCGACGCGGGGGAGTGCCCCAGCAGGCGCGAGGCGCTTCTCGCCCAGGGTGCGATGGCAGACGTCTGCCGCGACCGGACCGAGTTCGTGCCCTGGCTTTGCGCGGCGGCGATCTCCCTTGCGGCGTCGATCGCGCTTGCCTCGCAGCTGTCTGCCCAAGCCGCCGTGTGCGTGCTCGCTGCGGGCGGGCTCGAGGCGTTGCTGGTGGTCCTCGCGAGCGGCGGTCGCCGCGCGGCCTCGGGCGACGCCGGGTCCGCCGACGTCCGCGGCGTGGACGGCTACCTGCGGCGCGACCTCGCGGAGCTGGACGCCTACGCGTCGCTTGGCGCCGTGGACTGGCTGCTTGCCAGGTCGGGGGAGAGAAACGCGCTCGTCCGGCGCGAGAGGCTTGCCGTTGGGCGCACCTCGCATGTGGCGCGCGCCCTCGCGCTGCTGGTGGCGCTCGCGTGCCTGGCGCTCGTGCTGGGCATCGTGGACGCGGCGGGCGGCGGCGCGGCGGCCCTGCAGGCGCGACGGGCGCTGGGCGTCGCCGCGTGCGTGGGGCTGTCGCCCCTCGCCCTGATGGCGGGCGCCGCGGAGGGCCATCGCTCCGCACAGTTGGCGCGCGAGGACCTCGTGCATGAGCTCGAGGAGGACGCGGTCGAGCCGGACGAGCCGTTTGGCCTGGCAATCCACCCAGGCGACCACCTGGCGCTGCAGCATGCCGGGCTGTCGGAGGCCGACGCCCGCGCGGGCGCCGACGCCTGGGGCGACCCGCTCACCGTGGTGGGGGACGTGAGCCTGGACGTGTCCGCCGTCGGCCTGACGGTCCTCGCGGGGCCGGCGGATGGCGGCCGCCGCGCGGTGGCGGCACTCCTTTCGGGCGCGGTGCGGCCCAGCACGGGCGTGGCCCTGCTGGGCGGAAAGCCGCTCGACCAGCTGGACCCCGCGGAGCTCGGCGGCTACCTCACGCTCGTGCGGCCCAGTGACTACCTGTTCGAGGGCTCCGTGCGGCAGAACCTGAGAATGGCCGACCCCACCGCCACGGAGGGCATGATGTGGGACGTGCTCGGTGCGGTGGGGCTGGACGAGCCGCTGCGGCGCCTGGACGGGCTCGACACGCGGGTGCTGGCGGACGGCGCCAACCTCGCGCCCGGCGGCAGGCGGCAGCTCTTGCTCGCGCGGGCGCTCCTGCGCGACTCAGCCGTGTACGTGCTGGACGACCTGCTCGACGGCGCGGACGAGGAGTCCGCCGCGAGCATGATGCGCGCCGTGCGCGGGATCGCGCGCTACAAGGCCGTCGTGATCTCGAGCGGGCGCGTGGCCGACGCCGCCGACGCAAGCGTGGTCTACGTGCTGGACGGCGGCCGAGTGACCGGCTCGGGCACGAGCGAGGAGCTTGCCTTGCGGCTGCCTGCCTGGGACGAGGCGCTGCAAAGCCAGCGCGACACAGAGACGTTCGCGCTCCGCAGGGCGCAGGACCTGGAGGAGGCGCGCGATGCCTAGCGAGAAGGACGACCGCCTTGGCAGGGGCGCGCGTGCGGACGCCCGCGGCGCCAACGACCTCGCGGTGCTCTGGGGGCTGCTGCGCCTGGTGGCGCGCTGGGTTCCCCTTGCGCTCCTGGCCGCGCTCGCGGCCGCGGGGTCGCTCTTCTCGCTCGCGACGCTTGTGGCGGGCGTGGTGACGGGCGGCGCGATCCTGGGGGAGGGCCACGCGCTGCCCCTGCAGGCGCTGGGACTCGCGCTCGCCGCGGCGGTGCTCGCGCTTGTCTGGCGGAGGCTCTCGCTTGCGGCGTCCACGGGGATGGAGTGCGAGCTCAGGCATCGCGTGCTGGCACGGCTGGGCGGGCTCTCGCCCATCGCGGTGGGCGATGTGGGGCTGCCGGACGCCGGCGCCTTTGCGAGGGAGGTCCCGCACCGCGACGTGGCCCGCGCCGTCGAGGGCCTTGGCGGGTTCTACCGGCGGGTGGTGCCCTGCCTGCTGGCGACGCTGGTCATGGGCGTGGCCACCTGCGTGGCGCTCGGCACGGCAAACGGCCAGGCCGTCGTGCTCGCCGTGGCATCGTACCTGCTCGTGGGCCTGGTCGCGCCCCTTGCGGCCATCAGGCTGGCGGGCTCCGCGCGCGAGGAGCTGCCGCACGGGCGCGCGGCGCTCTGTGCCACGGCGGCGGACCAGGTTGCCGGCGCGGCCGAGCTCGGGCGACTCCGTGCCGGCGGCCTGTGGCGCGAGGAGCTGCTCGCGCGCGGACAGGCGGTGCGCAGGGCAGCGGCGCGCGTGCGTCGCAACAACGCCGTGGGTGCCGCGCTCGTGGTGCTGGTGTGCGTGGACGCCCTCGTCCTGGCACATGCCTGCATCGCGGCGGCGGTCCCGGGCGGCCTCCCCGCGGCCGGCGCGACCTGGCTCGAGGCGCTCTATGGCTGCTCGCTCATGCCCGTGGTCGCGCTCGCCCGCGCCAGCATGGAGTCAAGCCGCACCTCCGCCTCCGCGCGGGTCGTGCTTGCGCTCATGGCGCGCGAGCGTGAGGTGGACGTGCCCGACGCCGCGGATGGCGCCGGCGCGGATGCCGAGGATGCGGCGCCCGTGGACGCGGGCATCGCCTTCCGCAACGTGTCGCTTGCCGTGGGGGACCGCAACATCCTGTCAGACGTGACGCTCGACGTTCCCGACCGCCACCTGGTCACCGTGTGGGACGGGGACGGTGAGGCACTTGCCGCCGTGTGCGCGCTCGCGATGCGCTATTGCCAGCCCGACGCGGGCGGCGTCTCGCTGGGCGGCGTGCGTATGGACGCGCTGGACCCCGCGGTCACTTCCGCCTGGCTTGCGTACGTAGGGCCCGGCTGCGTGCTCGCGGAGGGCACCATCCGCCAGAACCTCGCACTTGGCTGCCCCGGCGAGCCGGAGCCGGCTGCCCTGGAAGAGGCCCTGCGCCTCGCGCGCGCGGCCGACCTGGTGGAGTCCCTCGGCGGTCTGGACGTCCGCGTGGACCAGCTGCCGCGCCGCCTCACCGCGGGGGAGCGCCAGCGCCTGGGCCTCGCGCGGGCGCTCGCGACGGGCGCCGGGGCCATCGTGCTGCTCGAGCCCACGGAGGGCCTGGACGCCCTCGAGCGCGGCGAGTTCCTGCAGGCGGTGGACGGCCTGCGCGGAAGGCGCACCGTCCTTCTCGCCACCCGCCGGCGCGACGAGGCACTGCTGGGCGACGTGTTGTGCAGGCTCGACGGCGGTGGGGTAGACTAGCCCATGTGTGCCCGCACGGGCGGGCGTGGTCGATGGCGCGTGGTTGGCGCGCGTTCGCGGATGGAGGCCGTTGTGAGCAGAGAGGGTTGCGTCGGCGTGTTCGATTCCGGCGTCGGCGGGATCAGCGTCCTAAAGAGCCTGGCCGCGGAGCTTCCGCACGAGGACTTCGTGTTCTTTGGCGACTCGGCAAACGCCCCCTACGGCGAGAAGACCGAGGACGAGGTGCTCGAGCTCTCGCGCGCAAACGTGGAGCGCCTGCTGGCCGATGGCGCCAAGGCCATCGTGATCGCGTGCAACACCGCGACGAGCGTCGCCGCGGAGACGCTGCGCGGGGAGTACCCGGACCTTCCCATCGTGGGCGTGGAGCCGGCGCTCAAGCCCGCCACGCTCGCGCCCAAGCACGACCGCATCCTGGTCATGGCGACGCCCATCACCCTCAAGCTCGAC
>NZ_JBJEHW010000014.1:0-6291 GCF_051876455.1 Parafannyhessea sp. | reverse complement strand
TGGGTCTGCTAGCAGCGTAGGATGGATTTGGTCCAAGATTCCCACCGCAGTCCCATTGTGTTAAATGCAATTAACCTAATGTGTTAAATGAGAAAGCCGCCAGGCCATCTAGCAGGGCATTTAGAGGAGAAGAACATGGCAATCGACATCAGCGCGCTCGACCCCGCGAAGACCGTCGTGGTCGCGACGGGCAACCCCCACAAGGTGACGGAGATCGAGGCGATCCTGAGCAAGAGCCTGCCCGGCGTGCGCTTTGTGGCGCTGGGCGAACTGGGCAACTACCCGGACCCGGTGGAGGACGGCAAGACGTTTTATGACAACGCCTACATCAAGGCCGCGGCCGCGCTGGACGAGACGGGCCTCGCCATGGCGGTCGCGGATGACTCCGGTCTCTGCGTGGACGCCCTCGACGGCGCGCCGGGGATCTTCTCGGCACGCTGGGCGGGGGAGCACGGCAACGACGCCGCAAACAACCAGAAGCTCATGCGCCTGATGGCGGACGTGCCGCAGGAGAAGCGCACCGCGCGCTTCCACTCCAGCGTGGTGATGGTGGAGCGCGACGAGGACGGCGAGGGCGTCTATCGCGGCGACGGCGACTGCGAGGGCTACGTGGGCTTTGAGCCGCGCGGCGACGGCGGCTTTGGCTACGACCCGCTCTTCCTTCCCAACGACACGCCGGGCAAGACCATGGCGGAGCTCACGCCAGGGGAGAAGAACGCGATCAGCCATCGCTTTCACGCCCTGCAGGACCTCGCGCTCAAGCTCTAGCCGCGGCCCGCGCACCAGCAACACAGGGCCGGGCGGCCGCCCACTCGTGGCGACCGCCCGGCCCTCTTTCTGTCGGTTGTCTGCCGCAGGCGCGGCGGCGCGTCCTTCTCGCCCGGCCGCGTCGCGCGCTGCTAGACCTCCAGCACCGTGGCCTCGTGGCTGTAGTGGTTGAGCACCTCGCAGCCGTCCTCGGTCACGATGACCAGGTCCTCGATCCTCACGCCGATGTCGCCGGGGATGTAGATGCCTGGCTCGATGCTAAAGCACTGGCCCACCTGCACGGGCTCGTCGTGCGTGGCGGATACGTCGCCCGGCTCGTGGTCCTCCAGGCCGATCTGGTGGCCCAGGCGGTGCGTGAAGTACTCGCCGTAGCCGGCGTCCTCGATGATGTGGCGCGCCGTCAGGTCGATCTGGGCAAACGTGACGCCCGGGCGCACGATGGCCTCGGCGGCCTCGTTGGCGTGGCGGACCGTCTCGTACACCTCGAGCTGGTGCGCCGTGGGCTCGGCCGTAAAGAACGTGCGCGTCATGTCGGAGCAGTAGGAGTCCTGCTTGCAGCCCACGTCAAACAGGACCATGTCGCCCTTGTGGAACACGGTGCCGTCCGGCTCGTGGTGCGGGTCGGCCGCGTTGGCACCAAAGCTCACGATCGGGGCAAAGCTGTGGCCCTGCGCGCCCAGGCGGCGGTACTCGCCCAGCAGGCCCGCCGCGATCTCGTGCTCCGTCACGCCCTCGCGCACCTGCGCCGCGAGCCAGTTCATGGCCTCGTCGTTGGTGTGGCTGGCCTGGCGCATCAGGCGCTGCTCCTCGGCATCCTTGATGGAGCGCGCGCCGTCCACGGCGGCGGAGGCAAGCTCGAAGCCGGCGGCCGCGTGCGCGTCCATCAGCGGGAGCAGCCAGTTTGCCACGAGCTTCTTGTCCACGCCCAGGCGCTTGGAGGGGTCGAGCTCGGCCGCCACCAGGGGCACGGGGTCCTGCGTGTCGTCAAATGTCACGAGCTTCTGCGCGGCGCCCGTGGCGTCCGGGAACAGCCTGTTGCAGAACATCACGGTGCGGGCGCCGTCGCCCTCGCGCGCAATCAGCAGCGCCAGGAAGCGCTCGTACGGCTCCGTGTAGTAGCCCGTCAGGTACCAGATGGACATGGGGTCGCACACCAGCATCTGGTCGAGCCCCTGCCTTTCGAGGTTGCCAAGCACCCTTTCGATCCTGTTCGTGCTCATTTTCGCTCCTAAATGCCGTGTTTTACGTGGACGTTCGCTTTATGCCATATACTGGAGTATTGCATTGCACAAGGTAGCGCGGCAGTCAACAGCCAACTGCCAAACGCTGCGTTTGGAGGTACAGATGGAAGTCGAGGTTCCGCCCGTCAATAGGGTAGACCAAATCCGAGAAGAACTCACGGCCCTCAAGGGAAAGCGCCTTCGCGTGCGCGCCAACATGGGCCGCTCGCGCGTTGTCGAGCGCGTGGGCACGCTCGTGGGCGTGTATCCCACGCTGTTTGTGGTCGAGGTCGAGGAGCGCCGCGGCCGCAAGGCGCGCCAGTCCTACCAGTACGTGGACGTGCTCACGTCCGCGGTCGAGATCTACGACCCCGACACGGGCGAGCGCATTCTGGACTTTGGCTTCGAGGACCAGCAGCTGCAGTAGTCCGTTCGCGCGTGGCCTGGCCGGTCCGGCCGGGCCACCATTCGATGGGGAGGTCCCATGTCGCAGGCATCGCACGGCGCCGGCCAAGCCGCCGGCACGGCCGCATCCGCCGAGCTCACGCTCGACGCGCCCGTCAAGGTGAACCTCCACCTGGGCATCCACCCCGGCCGCGACGAGCGCGGCTACCACCGGGCGGATTCCGTCATGATCGCCCTCGCGGTGGGCGACCGCGTGTGCGTGGCGCTGTGCGCGCCCGGCTCGCAGGAGGCTGCCGAGGCCGCGCAGGCGCCGGGTGGTGTGCTGCTCCGCATGAGCGAGGACGTGGGCGTGGACCCGCAGCACAACACGGCGTGGCAGGCGGCGGCCCGCTTCCGCGAAGCCTTCCATGTGGCTGCGCCCGTGCTGGTCGAGGTGACCAAGCGCGTCCCGCCGCAGAGCGGCCTGGGAGGCTCCTCCAGCGACGCCGCGTCCGTCCTTCTCGCCCTCGCAAGGCTCTGCGGCATAAGCGGGGGAGAAGAACGGCTCTCCGCGATTGCGCGCTCCATCGGGGCGGACGTCCCGTTCTTCCTCGACCCGCGGCCCACGTACCTCGTGGGCGCCGGCGACGTGCCGCGCGAGTCGTTCCCCGAGCTCGCGGGCGTGCCCGTGGTGCTGGTGCGTCCGCGAGCCGGCGTCTCGACCGCGGCGGCGTACCGCGAGTTCGACGCCAGGCCGAGCCTGCCCGCCTCGCCGGAGCCGATGCTCGCCGCCCTGCGCGACGGCGACGCCATGGCCGTGGCGGCCGCGCTCCACAACAACCTCGAGCCCGCGGCCCTGCGGATCGTGCCGGAGTGCGCGGACGTGCTCGCGTGGCTCGAGCGGCGCCGCGGCGTGCTTGCGGCGCAGGTCACGGGCTCGGGCAGCTGCGTGTTCGGCATCTGCGAGACCCGCCTGGCCGCCGCCCGCGCGGCCGCGGCGGCGCAAGATGAGAAGGAATGGTGGTCTTGCGCAACATTTACGGTTGGAAAACGCGCGCATTTCTGTTAGAGTAACAACGCTAACGGGTTGTGGCTCAGCTTGGTAGAGCGCTCGGTTCGGGACCGAGAGGTCGCTGGTTCAAATCCAGTCAACCCGACCACGAATGTCAAACGGCCAGAGGCTTTCGTCTCTGGCCGTTTTTGTGTCACACGGCGCGCCGACCCGTCTGCCATCCGTCGGCTTGGGCAGAAAAATGGGAAATCGTGTACTTGAGATACACGAAATTTCGCAAAATCGTGTACTTGGAGTACACGAAAATTGCCCGCGCAAGAAAAGTGCAAGTTGGTACAGTTCGCTGGTGCCAGAAAAATGCAAGATAACTGCTGACTGCGGCAGCCTAGTCACCGCAGCCGCACGACCCCTCGCGCGCGCACGTGCAGCCTTCGGTGCCGACGGAGGCGCCGTTTGCGCCGCCGGCGGCGTCCGCAAGCTGACCAAAGGTTGCAGATACCTTGCGTGCGACCTCGGCGTCCACGGAGTAGTGGCACCAGCGGCTGTCCTTGCGGCACCGCACGAGGCCGCTGTCGCACAGCACCTTCATGTGGTGCGACAGCGTGGGCTGGCTAATGCCCAGGCCGTCCAGCAGGTCGCACGCGCACACCTCGCCGTCGCGCTCGAGCATGCGCACGATCGCGAGGCGCCGCGCGTCCGAAAGCGCCTTGAACACTGCCTTCAGCTGGTCGTCTGTCATTTGTCTTCCCATCGAAACCTCCGTTGCGTCCCGCGCGGTGCGGCGGCCTAGGCGCGCGCGATCTTCTCGCCCAGCTGGCGCAGGCGTTGCGCGATGGCGTCCGCGCACGCGCGGTAGGCGTCGGGCGAGCCGCCCATGGGGTCGTCCAGGCCCCAGTCCTCGCGGTGCGCGCACGGCAGGCTGGGGCACGAGACCCCGCATCCCATGGTAACAAGCCAGTCCACGCGCGGTAACTGGGAAATTGGCTTGGGGCGCAGTCCGTCCGCGCCGATGCCGCGGCGCGCGAGCTCCGCAAGGGCGCCCTCGTCCACGTGGTCGGCGGGGTCCGTTCCCGCCGAGAAGATCTGTGTGCCACGGGGCAGCAGCTGCCTCGCGAGCGCCTCTGCCATCTGGCTGCGGCACGCGTTGTGCGTGCACACGAAGGCGACAGTGGGCGCGTCCGGCGTGCGCGCGGCGTCCGGCGCCTGCCACGCGATGGCGGCCACCCTGTCCGCGGATGCGGCGCGCACGTGGTCCATCCAGCGTGCCTCGGCCTGCGCGCGGGCAGAGAGCGTGGGGTCCGTGGTGCCGGACATGCAGAGGCACCGGTTCACGACCCACCAGCCGTGCGGAATGCGCGCGCGGTCGAGGTCGGCGGACAGGCGCTCCGCCTCGCGCACGGGTGTGCTCTCGGGCAGCGTCACGATCACGACCTCGGTCTGGCGCGGGTCGCACAGGCGCGGCAGGAGGTCGCGCACGCTTGCGGGGACGTCGCCGCCGGTGTGCTCTATCTGGCGGCCGTAGCTCTGGGCGCTGTCAAGAAGCAGCAGCGTGTGGCCGGTGGGGGCGGTGTCGATCACGACGACCTCGTCGCGTGCGCGCGCCACGATGTTGGCAAACGCGCGGAACGTCGCGATCTCCTGCGTGCAGGGGGAGCGAAGGTCCTCCTCCACGTAGCGCACGTCCGCCTCGGCCATGGTCCTGCGGGCCTTCTGTAGCACCTCCTCCTGGTACGAGGCAAGCTCCGCCGCCTGGTCTATGTGCGAGACTGCCAGGCCGGTAAGGTCGAACTGCCCCAGGTGATCCGCGGGGTCCGTCGTGGTAAGGCGCACGCGCCGCCCCCGCGCGCGAAGTGCCTGGGCAACGCGCACGGCCACGGTGGTCTTGCCCACGCCACCCTTGCCCATGGTCATGACCACGTGCACGTCGCGATGGGACAGGTCGTCTACCAGGGCGTCAAGGCCCGGCAGGTCGGGAGCGTGGTTCTTCTCGCCCGCGGTTGTCGAACCCGCGGCCGTTGAGCCCGCGCCCGCCGCGTCCACGGGCGCCTCGCGAGCGTCGTCGGGCGCGCCCAGCAGCGCGCGCAGGCGCCCCACACCCGTTACGTCGCTCGCGCGAAGCGGCACGGTGCGGCGCGGCACGCCCGCAAGCTCGCGCGGCATCGCGGCGAGCGCCTCTTGCTGCGCGCGGAGCATCTGGCGCGCAACGCCGTCGCCGGGCTTGCCCAGCATGCCGTTCAGCACCAGCAGTCGCGGCCGTATGCCCACGCCGGAAAGCTCGGCGGCCGCACGGACGGCCTCGGCCAGCGCGAGCCTCTGCGGGCGCGATACCAGCACGAGCGCGGTGGAATTGGCGTCGCGCAGCACCTCCATCGCGCGCCGATACGCGTCGCGCCGCTGGCCCAGGCCCGCAAGCTGGCCCAGGCAGGAGGTCCCGGTCGTGTTCTGGTTGAGGTACGACGTCCACGCGCTGGGCAGCTCCAGCATCCTGAGCGTGTGGCCCGTGGGCGCCGTGTCAAAGATCACGTTGTCGTACGTTTGGGCTATCTTTGCGGACGAGAGGAGCGAGGCAAACCGGTCGAACGCGGCGATCTCGACGGTGCACGAGCCGCTGAGCTGCTCCTCTATGTTGGCGATGGCGTCATCTGGCAGCACGCCGCGGTACGGCGCGACCACACCATCGCGGTAGCGGGCCGCCAGCCGAACCGGGTCCACCTCCTCCGCCTCGAGTCCCGGGCACGCGGGGATGGGCGTGGGCTCCATGCCGATTGGCTGCCCAAACACGTCGCCCAGGTTCGACGCCGGGTCCGTCGTAACAAGCAGCACGCGCCGGCCCGCGTCCGCAAGGGCGCACGCCACCGCGCACGACACGCTGGTCTTGCCCACGCCGCCCTTTCCCGTGAGGAAGAG
>NZ_JBJEHW010000013.1:0-6308 GCF_051876455.1 Parafannyhessea sp. | reverse complement strand
GCAGATCGACCGTCCCAGCTCGTCGGGCCCAAGGGGCCGCTCCCCCTCCGCCGGCCTTGGCTCCAGCACGCCGCGCATGCCGGCGGCCAGCCCCTCCAGGGACCCAACCTCGTAGAACCTCAGCACGCAGCCGCCTTCGCCCTGCTCGCAGCGCGGGAGCGCCACGCGCTTGCCGTCCGCAAGGGCACGCTGGATGATCTGCCGTGTGGGGAACTCGTCCTCAAATGGGACGTACGCCAGCAGCCATGCGGCGCGGCGGTACTCGGGCAGCGCGCGCAGGTGCAGGCGCACCTCCGCGTCCACGCGCTTGCGATAGCGTGGCGAAAGGCCCTTGGATGCCCTGAGGTAGCTCTCACGAAGTGCGGACTTGCTCGCATCTTCCCCACAAGAACTGGCCATCGGCACCCTCCCCATACTACAATCGCAAGTCTAGACCATGGGAGCCCCGTACCGCGGGGCATTATTGCATACGGAAAAATTGTAACAGGGAGGACGCGTCCGCGTAATGGGGACTGCCAAGTGCATCGACATCGGCGGCGTCGCGGTGACCGTGGTCCGCAAGCGCGTGCGGCGCGTCAACCTCAGGGTCCGCCAAGACGGCTCCGTCTTCGTGAGCGCGCCCGCCCGCGTGCCCCTCTCCCAGATAGAGGAGTTCGTCCTGGCGCACCGCCAGTGGATCGAGCGTGCCCGGCAGCGCGCCCTCGCGCGCGAGGATGCCAGGCGAGAGGGACTTCGCGACGGGGGGCACACCCACCTGCTGGGACGCACGCTCTCCATACGCGCCGTCGCGGACCTCCCCCGCCGTCGCAGGCCACGGGCCGAGGCCGAGGGGGACGTCCTTCTCGTCCACGTTTCGCGCGACGTCGCGACGGAGGGCGCCCAGGACCTCGCGCCCCTCATCGGCGCGGCCGTGGAGGACCTGCGGCGCCAAGAGCTTGAGGAGCTGCTTCCCGCGATGTTCGAGCGCCACGAGCCCCTCATGGGCGTCCATGCGAGCGGATGGCGCCTGCGCCGCATGACGTCCCGGTGGGGCTCGTGCAACGTGCGTACGGGGCGCATCACGCTCAACACGGAGCTCGCCGCGCACCCCGTGCCCAGCATCGAGAGCGTCGTCGTGCACGAGCTCTGCCACCTGCTCGAGCCGAGCCACAACGCGCGCTTCCACGCGCTCATGGACCGCTACTGTCCCGCGTGGCGCGAGGCCAGGCGCGAGCTCGACGCGCCGCCACGGACCTAGCGCGAGCCGGGCGGCGGCGCCTCTCGCCCGTCGCGTCGCGCCGCGTTTCGCCATGGTGTCCCACGTGCCACCCGCCCTGACGCCACGGCGGTTTTGCCGTAGGATGTAGGGGTTGCCTTTTGAACCGTTCCACAAGGAGAAGAACATGCCCAACGAGGGAAGCTACGAGGCGGCGCTCAGGCGCAGCCAGGAGGTCGAGGCGGACATCGCCTCCGGCAAGGTCGAGAAGTACACCATGCTCACGGGTGACAGGCCCACCGGCCGCCTGCACCTGGGTCACTACTTCGGCACCATCAAGGAGCGCGTGCGCCTGCAGAACCTTGGCGTGAGCACCAACATCATCATCGCTGACTACCAGGTCATCACGGACCGCGACACCACGGAGCACATCCGCGACAACGTGTACAACATGGTTATGGACTACCTCGCCTGCGGGATCGACCCGGACAAGACCATGATCTTCACGCACTCCGCCGTCCCCGCGGAGAACCAGCTCATGCTGCCGTTCCTCTCGCTCGTGACCGAGGCCGAGCTGCAGCGCAACCCCACCGTCAAGGCCGAGATGGAGGCCTCCGGCCACTCGCTCACGGGACTCCTGCTCACCTACCCGGTTCACCAGGCCTGCGACATCCTCTTCTGCAAGGGCAACATCGTGCCCGTCGGCCGCGACCAGCTGCCCCACATCGAGGTCACGAGCAAGATCGCCCGTCGCTTCAACGAGCGCTACGGCAAGGTCTTCCCGGACGTGACGGGGCTCCTCACCTCCACGCCGCTCATCCCGGGCCTCGACGGCCGCAAGATGAGCAAGTCCTACGGCAACGCGATCTCGATCAGCATGACCGCCGAGGAGACCGCCAAGCTCATCAAGAAGTCCAAGACCGACTCCGAGCGCTTCATCACGTACGACCCGGAGGCGCGTCCCGGCGTGTCCGCGCTGCTCACCACGGCCGGCATCTGCACCGGCCGCGACCCCAAGGACATCGCGGCCGAGATCGGCAACGGTGGCTCCGGCCAGCTCAAGAAGTACGTGACCCAGGCCGTCAACGACTACTTCGCGCCCATCCGCGAGCGTCGCCACGCCTACGAGAACGACCTCGACTACGTCAAGGACGTCCTCCACGAGGGCAACCGCAAGGCCAACGAGATCGCCCAGAGGACCCTCGACGAGGTCCGTGAGGCCATGGGCATGGTCTACTAGGAGAACCATCCCTCACCCAACGATGGTGCTACGGCTCATGCAGGCGCGTCCTTCTCCCCCACCAACGCGGGCGAGAAGGACGCGCCTTTCTTGCGGATGCCTTGTGCCTACAGCACGACCATCGCGATGGCGAGCACCACCACGTTCACGACGGCCGTCGCGAGCACGACCTTGCCCACGAACTTGAGCCACGTCCCGTACTCCACGCGCGAGAGCGCGAGTCCGCCCATGATGGCGCCGTTGGCAGGCGTGAAGTAGTTGACGACGCCGCTTGCGGACGCGAACACGTTGATCATGATCGCCGGGTTGAAGCCGAGCGACTGCGTGAGCGGCCCCATGATCGGCATCGAGATCGTCGCCATGCTCGAGGTGCCCGGGATGAGGATCGACAGCAGGAAGTACAGCACGTAGCTTCCGAGCGCGAATACCACGGGCGACGTGCCCTTGAGCGCGGCGGACACGTGGTTGAGCACGAAGAGCGAGAGTCCCGTGTCGCCCATGAGGATGGCGACGCCGCGCGAGAGCCCCACGATCATCACGACGCCCATCATGTCGCCGCAGCCCGCGAGGAACGTGCGCACGAGCTCGTGCTCGCCCATGCCCGCGGCGACGCCGATGACGATGGCCATGATGAGGAACCACGTGGTGGACTCCGAGAAGTACCAGTCTCCCAGCGGCGTGCCCGTCAGGAACGAGGACCATCCGGCGTTGTCCACGACCGTCGTGCGGAGCGTACCGCTCGCGTTCTTGGGACTCAGCTTGAGCGTGCCAAGGTCATCGTCCTCGTACTGCTTCCTGATGTCCGACGCCGCGACGTGACTGGTCTCCACGTGAGAGCTCTCTCCCGCCGTGAACGCGTTCACACCGAGCTTTCCCCAGGGCACAAAGCCGACGATCATCACGAGGAACGAGAGCCCGAACAGCCAGAGGACCATCCTCTGCTTGCGCGTCGGCTCGGCGTACTCGGACTTGGCCGCGGCAGCGTCCCCATACGCCTCCTGTGCGGCGGCCGTCTCGTCTGCGCTCATGAGCGACCTTCCCGCATCCGCCCTAACGCGTTTGGCATAGCTCATGACGAAGTAGACGGCCACGACATACGAGGTGACCAGAAGCACGAGTCCGAGGCCGATCACGACGCCCTGGTCAGCAACTATGCCACAGGAGCTCAGGACGTCGGACGCGATGCCCGTGGCGAACGGGTTAACCGTCGAGCCCAGGCAGCCGACGCCGGCGCCCAGGAGCACCATCATGGCGCCGGTCATGGAATCGAACCCGGCGGCCATCATGGTTGCCGAGAGCAGCGCATAGAAGCCGACGGTCTCCTCGCAGAAACCGTAGGTGCTTCCCAGCACCGCGAAGATGAACATGAGCACGGGGATGAGCTTCAGCTCGTTGCCACCCATCTTCTTGACCAGGGCGCCTATCCCCGCCGAAAGAGCATCCGTCGCGTTCACGATCGCGAGGAACCCGCCCAGCACCATCACGAAGAGCGCGACCCCGAGCCCGTCCTTGAACCCGTTGACGGGCGACATCATGAGCGTGCCAAACGACACGGCCTTGACCTCACTCGTGAACCCTGACAGCACGATGCTTATGAGCGCGATTGCCGCCAATAGTATGAACATGATCGAGAAGGACGTGAGCACCCTTCTCTTCTTCCCATTGCCCTCGGACACTGCAACACCCCTTAGACGAAAATGACCGTTCAGACGGCCCGCTTATAACACACGTTTATGTATCGTAATCATTCTGTAACATATATTCTTCTCTTATCTGCAGCAGTGCGCACCAGTTCGGTAAACGCAGATGGCGCGATTTCATGCATATCACCAATCAGCGCGGCCAACAAAAAGGGCACCCCCTTGCGGAGGTGCCCTTCTCGTCCTATTGCGCTAGGGCTATGCCGGGATGGCAACCATGGCGATGGAGAGGATGACCATGCAGGCGATCGAGATCGTGATGACGATCTTGAGGCAGAACTTGACCCACGTGCCGTACTCGATGCGGGACAGGGCAAGGCCGCCCATGATGGCTCCGGACGTAGGCGTGATCAGGTTCACGACGCCGCACGCGGCGGAGAAGATCATGATCATGATCGCGGGGTTGAAGCCAAGCTTTGCGGCCAGGGGCCCGAGGATGGGCATGGACAGAGTAGCCAGGCCGGACGTCGACGGGATGAGGAACGAGAGCAGGAACAGGAGCAGGAAGGAGCCGATGGTGAACACGACGGCAGGCGTGCCCTGAAGCGCGTTCGCGGAGTCGGCCAGCACCAGGTTCGCGATGCCCGTGCTCTTCATGAGGACGGAGACGCCACGGGAGACCGCGATGATCATGACGACCGACATCATGTCACCGGCGCCAGCCATGAACGTGTCGACTATCTCGTGCTCCGAGAGCCCGCCGATGATGCCGATGAGGATGGCGAGGAGCAGGAACCAGGTCGTGGACTCTGCGAAGTACCACTGGCCAAGCGGGGTGCCCGTGAGGAACGCGGACCAGCCGGCGTTGTCGGTTACGGTGGTGGTGAGGGTGCCCTTGGTGTTCTTCGGGGTCAGCTTGAGGGTGCCGAGGCTGTCGTCGCTGTACTGCTTCTCGATGTCTGCAGCGGTGACCTTGGTGGTCTCCTCGTGAGAGGAAGCGCCCGCCACGAAGAAGTTGTTGCCGAGGTCCTCCCAAGGCACGAAGGAGATGACCATGATGATGAACGCTGCCGCGAACACCCAGAGGACTGCCTTCTGCTTGCCGGAGAGGCTCTTCTTCTCGTCGGACTTGTCATCGTTCGCGTATGCCGCGACGGAGGCGTCGATCTCATCCTTGCTCATGAGCGACTTGGAGGGGTCAGCCTTGACGCGCTTGGCGTACTGCAGCACGAAAAAGACGGAGATACCATAGGAGACAAAGAGAAGGACGAGGCCAAGGCCGATGACGACCGCCTGGTTGACCTTGATGCCCATGTCCGTGAGCGCGGAGCTCGCGATTCCGGTGGCAAACGGGTTGACCGTGGAGCCGAGGCAGCCGACACCAGCGCCGAGAAGGACGATCATCGCGCCGCTGAGGGAGTCATAGCCAGCCGCGATCATCGTGGCAGAGAGCAGGGCGTAGAAGCCGACGGTCTCCTCGCACATACCGTAGGTGGTGCCGCCGAATGCGAAGATGGCCATGAGGATCGGGATGAGCTTGAGCTCGTTGCCGTTCATCTTCTCGACCAGGACGTCGATGCCCGTGGCGAGCGCATCGGTCTTGTTGACGATGCCGAGGAAGCCACCAAGGACCATGACGAAGAGGCAGACGTCGACGGCATCCTTGAAGCCATTGACAGGCGCCATCGTGAAGCTGCCGAGCGTAGCGCCCGTCACCGTTCCCTGGATGTCCTCATAGTGGTACGGAGTGCCATTCATGAGGATCGAGATGATGGCCACAATGGCCAACAAGATGAAGATGATAGAGAAGGATGTGAGCATCTTCCTCTTCTTCTTCGGCTGCGCTGTCGTATCTGACATGACCGCAACTCCTTTCGACGCAATGCGTCACTCGACCTAGTGTCAGCGGACCTGTAACAGTATTGCTACACAATCCGCTAAATTCCGCTACATATCCTACACGACTTCGTCAAAGAAACCTTGTCCTGTTCGCAAGCGTTATGCAATAGTCGGTGAAGTGTTACGCGTCGCCCCATACATTCCAAAACTGCCGTCTGCGGGCAAGAACTCCACGCTTGCCGAACCTGAATAAACTTCAAAGTGCAAAATGCAAGTTCAGAGCCATATTTGATATTTGAGAAATTTCACCTCTTCTTACCAATTTGATTGCTGCAAAAAGAAAAGCGGATATGTTTTCTGCATATCCGCTTCATCAATATCTATTTTGTCGTGA
>NZ_JBJEHW010000012.1:0-6470 GCF_051876455.1 Parafannyhessea sp. | reverse complement strand
TCTCCGCAAATGGCGCACGTCGGTTGCCGGCAGTGGCAGGCTGCCGGCAGGAAAGTCGTTCTTCTCGCCCGCGTTGGGCCGCTTGCCGTGGGTTACGCGTCCTTGGAGAAGTATGCCACGGCGATGGCGCCGGGACCCACGTGCGTGCCGATGGTCGCGCCGACGGTGGTGATGGGCAGCGCGTCCACGATGCCCTCCCAGAGGTCGCGCGAGTCGCGCACGTACTTGCGCAGCATCGCCTCGCCGCCCGCGGTGCAGGCGAGCGAGAAGGGCATGGCGAAGTCGATCGGGTGCTCGTCCACGAGCTGGACCAGGAGGTTCCTCGCGTTCTTGGAGCCGCGCGCCTTGCCGAGCAGCTGGATGCCGCCGTCGGTCATCGTGACAACCGGCTTGATGGAGAGGAGCATGCCCGCCGCGGCCGCCGCCGACCCGATGCGTCCGCCGCGGCGCAGGTACTCGAGGGTGTCGAGAAGCCCGAGCATGCGGACGCGCGACCGCGCGGCCTCGAGGCGTGACGCGACCTCCGCCGCGGGCAGGCCACGCTCCGCCAGCATGAGCGAGTACTCCACGAGCACGCGCTGCCCGATGCAGGAGTTGAGCGAGTCGACCACGTTGACGTTGGGGCGCCCCTCGGCCGCGATGCACGCGCTCTGCCAGGTGGCGGAAACCTTTGAGGAGAGCGTCACGACCACGACGTCCTCCCCCACGGCGGTCGCGGCGTCGTAGGCCTGCGCAAACGCGCCGGGCGCCACCGCACCGGTGCTGGGCAGCGCGTCGGACTCCACCAGCAGCTCGAAGAAGCGCTCGTGCGTGAGGTCGACCCCGTCGTGGTATACGGTGTTCCCAAACGCGACCGTCAGCGGGAGCACGGTGAGGTTTGGGTTGGGAAAGTCCACGATGTCGGACGCGGAATCCGTGATGATGCGAACTGGCATGGCTGTCCCCTCCCCCGGGCGGCGCCCGGCGGCAGTAGTGGTTGCGTAACTTATGACATTTGGTATGGCGCGGCGGGCGCGGCTACTCGATCTTCTCGAGCGACTCCAGCACCTGCCTCAGCCACCCGTAGCAGCGGCTGCGCTCCTCGGGCGTGATGTCCGCGCTCGCGCGATCGACCACGTCGTCGATGATCTGGTCCATCTCGAGCGCGGCCTCGCGCCCGCGGGCCGTGAGCCGTACCGGCGCGCGGTACCTGGAGCCGCGCCCGCCCGACGCCGTCGCGTCGTCCGCGAGGTCGCGCTCCACCAGGCCGCTCTTCTCCAACCGCGACACGATGCGCGTGACGGCGGCGCGGTCCTGCCGCATGAGCCGCGCGATGTCCGCCTCGTGCAGGCCCCCGTCCGAGTGCGCCAGGTAGTACAGCACCATGGTGTCGGTCCCGCGCAGGCCCAGCGACTCCATCTTCTGCGTCTTGATGCGGCCGACTTCCTTGTTGAGCGCATAGACCAGGCCCACGAAGTTCTCGAACCTGTCGTTGGCCACGATCTTCTCCTCACGTCCCGCCGTGCCCGGCAACGGTCGCGCGCACGACGCAGGCAGCCCAACGCCATCGCCAAGCGCGTCGGGCTGCCTGGCACTTGTTGACACGTCAACATTCTAGCACCGCGGGAGGGAGCGCGAGTGTCGTTGCGTCGTCAACATATCGCGTACATCGCGCCGGCATGACGCCCGGCGCATGGGCGAGAATTACGGCTCCAGGAGGTCGGAATCGTCCGCGGAGTGCTCCGTTGCCTCGCCCGCCTCGTCCATGCCGTCACGCACGTTCTTGACGGTCTTGCCGATGGCGCTCCCAAGCTGGGGAAGCTTGTTGGGACCGTAGATTAGGAGCAGCGCGAAGAGCGCTGCCAGCAGAAGGTGATCTGGGTTCATGGTTGCCTGCCTTTCTGACGTCGCGACGGTCATCCGTCGGTCAGCTCAAGATTAGGCGCGCCACACGTATACGTAAAATACAAGTATCATGCCGCATCCATACACAATGTGAATCAATTGACTGTCCCAGCGCGTGGTTGATACCGCTTTCGCAAATGTTTTGCCACCGTCCGCGGAGCGGCACTTGACTGTAGTACCTTTTTACATGCTGAATCCAACACCATCCGCCCGTCCACACGACGGGCCCAATCATACCGGAAGGAAGCCCCCGCATGAAGCTCCTCAGGAAGCGTGCCCAGCAAACGTCCGAGTCCGTCTGGCTCGCCATGGTACTCGCCTGCTCGGGAGGCCTGATGGACGCGTACTCCTTCCTCGGGCGCGACAAGGTCTTCGCCAACGCGCAGACCGGCAACCTGCTGCTCCTGGGCATCAACATATCCGAGGGCGCGTGGCAGAACGTGCCGCACTACCTCTGCCCCGTGCTCTGCTTTGCACTTGGCTGCGCCATCGCGCACCAGATTCGCCTGCACGAGGGCCACGGCATCCACTGGCGCCAGACCGTCGTGATCGTGGAGGCAATTCTGCTTGCCGCCGTGTCGTTTATGCCATCTTCCATCAACCTCGTGGCTAACAGCCTCACGTCGCTCGCGTGCGGCATGCAGGTCCAGGCCTTCCGCAAGCTGCACGGCCGCCCGTTTGCCACCACCATGTGCATCGGCAACCTGCGCAGCGGCACGGCGGCGCTCGTCAACTACACCCACGAGGGCAAGCGTCGCGACCTGCGCTCCGCGTTCCTGTACTACCTCATCATCCTCACGTTCGTCCTGGGCGCCATCCTGGGCAACACGCTGCTGGGCGCGTTCTCGCTCCACGCGATCGCGGCAAGCTGCGTCTTTCTGCTGGTTGCCTTTGTCCTCATGTTCGAGGACCGCGAACACCGGAAGGAAATCAAGGAGGAAGAGAAGATCGAGGAGGAGGCCGAGGAGGCCATCGAGGAGCTGAGGGAGCTCGAGGCCGAGCAAGCCAGCACCGCAGACGCCACCAGCGCCACGACCGCCAACACGGGCGAGAAGAACTAACGCCCTCGCCCCGCGCCGTCACTCGTGCGCGGCGCTTGGCAACTCGTACCTACCTTCCGCAAAATATCCGATAACTTTGGCGCCCCGATGGGTAGAAGGCTCCCCGATTGGCGTGGGCGGCACCCGTGCCGCCCCGTACGGAAGGCGAGGAGCATCATGTATAACTTTACGTTCCATGTACCCACCACCATTCACTTTGGCAAGGGGCAGATCTCGCACCTGTCCGAGCTCGCCAACTACGGCAGCCGCGTGCTGCTCTGCTACGGCGGCGGCTCCATCAAGCGCAACGGCATCTACGACGAGGCCCTGCGAATCCTGGGCGAGGCCAAGGTCCAGGTGTTCGAGCTCGCGGGCGTCGAGCCCAACCCGCGCATCCAGACGGTCCGCCGCGGCGTCGAGCTCTGCCGTGACAACGACATCCAGATGGTCCTCGCCATCGGCGGCGGCTCCACCATCGACTGCGCCAAGGTCGTCGCGGCCGGCGCCAAGTACGATGGCGACGCGTGGGACCTCGTGCTGCACCCGGAGCTCATCAAGTCGGCACTGCCGATCTTCTCGGTCCTGACCCTTTCCGCCACGGGCTCCGAGATGGATGCTTTTGCCGTCATATCGGATATGACCAAAAACGAGAAGTGGGGCACTGCCGGCGAGGCGCTCAAGCCCACGATGTCCATTCTGGATCCCACGTACACGTTCTCGGTCCCCGCTCGCCAGACGGCCGCGGGCACGGCGGACATGATGAGCCACACCTTCGAGAACTACTTTAGCATGGATGATGGCGCCTACGTGCAGAAGCGCCTGGCAGAGGGCCTGCTCAAGACCATGATCCACTACGGCCCCATCGCGCTCGAGCATCCCGACGACTACGACGCACGCGCCAACCTCATGTGGGCGGCCAGCCACGCCATCAACGGCCTGGTGGGCGACGGCTGCTCCCCCGCGTGGTGCGTCCACCCCATGGAGCACGAGCTCTCCGCGTTTTATGACATAACGCATGGCGAGGGACTCGCCATCCTCACGCCGGTCTGGATGGAGCACGTGCTGTCCGACAAGACCGTCAAGCAGTTCGCGACCTACGGCCGCAACGTCTGGGGCCTCACCGGCACCGAGGACGCGCCCGTCGCCCGCGAGGCCATCGCCCGCACGCGCGAGTTCTTTACCGATACCATGCACATGCCCGCGAACCTCCGCGCCGTCGGCATCACGGACGAGAAGAACTTCGACGTCATGGCGCAGAAGGCCGCAGATGGCTGCAAGGGATCTTTCGTGCCGCTCTCCAAGGAGGACATCGTCGAGATCTACCGCGCCGCTCTTTAGCGCATCGAACCACGCCTCGCATTCGCGCAAGACATAGGCAAGACGCATGCAAGCGCCCCCGACCCAGGAACGTCCTGGTACCGGGGGCGCTTTTCGCTCACGATTGCGGCCATCTTGCGTCTGGCTTTACCGGACGAGAAGAGCGGCCGTCCTTCTCGCCCAGCTTTGCCTTATCTGCAGCTAGCGGCCGCGTGCATGGCGCCAGCCGCCACCGCGGCGTGCGCGCCAGCCGTGGGCCGTGCGACGCCCGAAGAGCCCCCTGGACTCCATCGCGTCCGACCCGTCCCCCACCACCACGATGAGGAAGAGCAGCCCGCTGATCGCGACGAACACGAGGTTCTCGATAAACTCTGGCATGAAGTCCATGGCTGCCGCCTTTCTTCCGGGCGCCGCTCGCGCGGTCGCCGCCCTGCTTGCAACCATATGGTCCCATCTGGGCGTCCGCGCAGCCATCGACCCCGCTTACGGGTGGCTTACTCTTTTGTAAGGTTCGGACGCGGCACGGTTTCGCTTCCGTTAGTGCGAGTCATTTTGGCGTGAGCCGCAATCCTAGATGACTCAGGCCCCAGCACGGGGTAAAATAAGAACACCAGCGGTGCCCGTCCTTTGGTTAAGGGGAACGCGGGCGGCGCGGGGTTACTTTCCTAGGGGTCCAGTGCCAGCTGGGCCCCTAGAAACTCCTCGTCATCCGTTATCTCGCTTATGATCCTGTCGCATTTCCCTCACCTCCACGACTATGTCGAGTATGGCTCGGGCGATGCTCGCGCAGAGCGCGATGGCCTTCAGGACTTTCAGAACAAGGTGCATGTTCATAGGCAAACGCCCTCCTTTCGAAAGGCGCCGCCCGCGTACGGACACCGCTGGTGTGAGGGCGATTCTATCACACGCACAGGCTGCATGTTGCTCATCAAAAAACGCTACCTTGCAGGTAAATGCAAGATAGCGTTTAACTTTTTGTTGCAACCTCGCTTAGCCGCGCGACCGCGCAGCCAACTGCCAGAGCCCGCTAGAACCCCAAACTGTCGTTAATCAGGATCGCGTGCATGCGGCCGGGGTGATGGCTGAAGCGCGTGATCAGGAAGTTGCAGCAGATGGTGTCCTGGGACTTGCAGTCCGCGCACGCCCCCGTCTTGCGGCACGGCGTGTTGATGTCAAAGCGCTGCGCGTTGATGGGCGCCGCCACGTTGCGGGCGCGCTTGATGGCCGCGTCCAGGTCGCCGCAGACCTTGTTCATCCCAATCAGAAAGAGCACGTGCCTGGGCCCGTAGGCGATGGCACTCGTGCGGTTGGAGTTGCCGTCGATGTTCACGATGACGCCGTCGTTCGTGATGGCGTTCGCGCTTGCCACGTACACGTCCACGTCGTAGGCGGCCAGCATGGCGGCGCGACGGTCCTCCGCCTTGTCACGGTCGATAAAGTTGTAGTTTCCGCTGGTCAGGGCATCGTTCAGGCCAATCTGGTGCGCGGTGGCGCAGCCGCCCATCGTGACGCTCGACCCCTCGCCAATGTAGGCCAGCGCCTGCGCCAGGGCGTCCTCGCGGCTGACCGCGTACTCCGCGGTGATGTTCCTGCGGCCAAGCCCCTTGATGACGGTCTGGGCCAAAAGCTCGTTGCGCTTGCTCACGTTTGCGTCCATGGCAACCCCTCACGTAGCACGGGCGACGCGCCTGGCGCGCCGCACTTCTCCCCTGCTACGATACTACGCGCGCGAGCGTCCGCACACGTCGAAACTCCCCGCCAATCGCCCCACGCCAACGCGGGCGAGAAGAATAATTTATCGTATCTCGATAATTTATTATTGCAATGCGATGCGTTCCGCCCTATGCTCATGCCAACGCAACGCAAGGAGGTCGCAATGGAACTGAGGAAGCTTTCCGTCTGGCTGAGGGCGATCGTCGCGTGCGCAGCGGCGTGCGGGCTTGTGATCTGCGCGGTTGTCGTGCCACAGGTCGGCCAGGCCATCGTGCACGACTACCCAGAGTTCCAAGGCTGGTATGCCCCGTGGCTTGCGTTTGCCTGGCTGTTCGCCCTGCCACTCTTCGCGGCGCTGGCGCTCGTGTGGAAGCTCGCCGCAAGCATCACGTCAGACAGGCCGTTTACCAGCAGCAATGCAAGGCTCCTCAAGGCAATCTCGCGCCTGGCTGCGGGTGACGCCACGTTCTTCCTCGTGGGCAACGCGGCGCTCTGGCTCATGGGCATGAACGACCC
>NZ_JBJEHW010000011.1:0-6474 GCF_051876455.1 Parafannyhessea sp. | reverse complement strand
GCGAGCCGCCTGATCACGCCCATCGTGACGTCCGCGGCCAAGCGGGCCGTCGCAAACAGGTCCTGCTCGCGGCCGTCGAGCGCCTCGTAGGCCTCGCCGCACACGTTGCTGATGGAGCGGACGGCCAGAAACGGCACGCCCGCGCGCGCCGCCACCTGAGCCGCCGCGACGCCCTCCATCTCCTCGCAGTCCGCCTGGTAGCGGCGGCGGATGTCGCGCAGGACATCCGCCTCCGTGCTGAAGACGTCGCTCGTGGCGATGGTCCCGGTCACGTAGCGCGGCTCGTGCGGTGCCAGCGTGCCGTACGCCGCGGCGGAGGCGTCCGCGTCCGCCAGGCTCGCGACGGGCTCCACGCGCGCAAAGCCGCGGGCCTCCAGCTCCCGCTCCGCCAGGCGCACAAGCCCCGCGTCTGAGGGGAAGCTCGTGAGGTGCGGCTCGGACTCCGCGATGATCTGCATGTCCGCGTCCAGGCACTCCAGGCGCGCGCCAACCACCACGTCACCCTCGCCTATCTGCGGGTTGAGGCTCCCGGCGATGCCGCTGAAGATGAGCGCGTCGGGCTCGTACGCATCGATCAGCAGCTGCGCCGAGGCCGCGGAGTTGACCTTGCCCATGCCGCCGTTGGCGGCCACCACGCGCACGCCCGAGACGTCGCGCACCGCAAGCTCCACGCCCCGGCGACGGAACGGTTCTTCTCCCCCAAGCTCAAAGAACGCGAGCGACTCCTTCTGCAGCGCGCTCAGCACGGCAATGGTCTTCACGATGGCCCCCCTTAGGACGCGGCGATGCGGCTCCCGACAGTCTCCTGCCAGTATGGCACCCACGCCAGCTTCACATAACGTAAGATTGCGTAACGAAACGTAGACATTTATATGTTACGAGCAGGATGGCAAACTCGCTTTGTTAAGCTTGTGCTTGTCTGAGAAGAACACCCCCACGGGTTGTGGGGGTCATCGGGAAGGGAACCTCATGGCAAGCATCATGAACTCCTCGTTCAGCAGGCGCGAGGCCATCGCGCTGGGCGCTGGCGCACTGTCCACCCTGAGCCTCGCCGCGTGCGGCGGCTCCAACGGCGACGACAGCTCCAGCAGCTCGTCCTCCAAGGCGACGGGCGTCAAGGCCCTCACGCGCACCAAGGGCAAGCTCACCGTCGCCACGGGCAACCCCGCCTACACCCCCTGGGTGATCGACGACAAGCCGCAGTCCGGCAAGGGCTTCGAGGCCGCGCTGATCTACGCGCTGGCCAAGGAGATGGGCTTCTCCAACAGCGAGGTCAAGTGGGTCCGTACCACGTTTGACGAGGCCTACGCCCCCGGCGAGCACAAGTGGGACCTCAACATCCAGCAGGTCTCCATCAACTCCGACCGCAAGAAGGCCGTGGACTTCTCGCCCGCGTACTTCCGTCCCACGCAGGCCGTCGTGCTCCAGAAGTCGAGCAAGTACGCCAGCGCCACCAAGTGCTCCGACCTGGCCGACGCCAACATCGGCGTCATGGTTGGCACCACCGCGTACGACTACGTGAAGAAGATCATCAAGGGCGGCAAGGACGACGGCATCAGCATCTTTGACGACAACTCCGCCGCCGCGCAGGCCGTGACCGCCGGCCAGGCCGACGCCCTGGTGACCGACACGCCGCAAGCCGTGTACATGGTCCAGTCCAAGCAGATCAAGAACGGCCTCGTGGTTGGCCAGATCCCCGGCACCGAGGATCCCGAGGGCCTGGGCATCACGCTCGCGAAGAACTCCCAGCTCACCAAGTACGTCACCAAGGCGATGAACGCCCTCATCAAGGACGGCACCGTCAAGAAGCTGCAGGACAAGTGGCTGGCAGAGTACACCACGGACATCCCCACGCTCAAGAAGTAGAGCCACCGCGTGCTTGACGACGGCCGGGGCGCCCGCCTCGGCCGTCTTGCTTTTTGCACCAGACCTTGAAACCCCATGAAAGGGGGCCTTCCCTGATGTCAGGCAACACACATGACGCCGTGAGCGACGTCGAGCTGGAGCGAGAGGAGTACCGCCGCAAGCAGGGCATCCGCTCCGTGCTCACGAGCATCATATCGACGCTCGTGTTCGTGGCCCTGGTGGCCGTGGGACTGCACAACTCCCCGGGCTGGCCGCGAGTGAAGGAGTCGTTCTTCTCGCCCGAGTACTTTGCGCAGGCGTGGCCCCAGGTGCTCGACGGGCTCATGCTGAACCTGCGCGTCCTGGTGATCGCCGTGATCGGCGTGGCCATCCTGGGCACGCTGCTCGCGCTCACGCGCATCACGACCTCGGCCGTGATGTTCCCGCTGCGCGTGGTGGCGCGGCTGTACACCACCATCATGCGCGGCATCCCCATGATCGTGGTGCTGTACCTGATTGGCTTTGGCATCCCCGGCCTGGGCATCTTTGGGCGCATCGACCCCGCCGTGCTGGGCACCATCGCCATCATCATGTCGTACTCCGCCTACATCGCGGAGGTGCTGCGCGCCGGCTTCCAGGACGTGCACCCCTCGCAGCGCGCGTCCGCACGCTCGCTGGGCCTGACGTCCGGCCAGACCATGCGCCTGGTCATCATCCCGCAGGCGCTGCGCAAGATCGCGCCCGCCCTGATGAACGACTTCATCTCGATGCAGAAGGACGTGGGCCTGATCTCGACCCTGGGCGCCGTGGACGCCGTGCGCGCCGCCCAGATCGTGGTCGCCAAGACGTACAACTTCACGCCGTACGTGGTGGCCAGCGTGCTCTTCATCCTGCTGAGCGTGCCGTTCATCCTGCTGAACGACTGGTACTCCGCTAAGCTCCGCAAGCGCGAGCAGACGGGAGGCATGGTCTAATGTCTGACAACGCAACCGCAAGCACGGCCGCGCCGACGACCGACGCGACCAAGAAGGTCCTGCGCCTCGACAACGTGGTCAAGCGCTTTGGCGACAACGTGGTGCTGGACCACGTGTCCTTTGACATCAGCCAGCACGAGGTCGTGGCGCTGCTGGGCCCGTCCGGCTCCGGCAAGTCCACGCTCATGAAGTGCGTCAACATGCTCGAGCGCGTGAACGACGGCCAGATCTGGCTGGGCGACACGGACATTACCGACCCCCGCGTGAACCAGGACAAGGTCCGCCGCCGCATTGGCGTGGTGTTTCAGCAGTTCAACCTCTTCCCCCACATGACGGTGCTCAACAACGTCACGCTCGCGGCGCGCAAGGTCTTCAAGTGGGACCGCGACAAGGCGGAGGAGAAGGCCATGGGCCTGCTCAAGCGCATCGGCATGGACCAGAAGGCCCGCGAGTACCCGGACCGCCTCTCCGGCGGCCAGCAGCAGCGCGTCGCCATCTGCCGCGCGCTCATGGGCGACCCGGAGCTGCTCCTGCTGGACGAGGTCACGTCCGCACTCGACCCCATGCTGGTTGGCGAGGTGCTCGAGATGGTGTCCGAGCTGAAGGACCAGGGCGCCACGATCCTGATGGCCACGCACGAGATGAGCTTTGCGCACCGCGCCGCCGACCGCATCGTGCTGCTGCGTCGCGGCAAGATCGCCGAGAACGGCACGCCCGCCGACGTTATGGACAACGCGACCGACCCCGAGACGCGCGCGTTCTTCCACAGCTACGACTCGTAGCGGGCCCGGCGCGCGCCGCCGTGCACCAGGTCACGACACATGCCCGCCACCTGCTCTCTGCCAGAGCGGGTGGCGGGTCTTTCTTGTAACGGGAAGAGACGGGGCGGACGGCCTACCCCCGCAGCGCCTCGAGCATGGCTTGGCACCCCAGCAGCACGTCGTCGTACGTCGCGTCGAAGTTGCCGGTGTACCACGGGTCGGCCACGTCGCGGTGGACGCCCGCCCAGTCCAGGAGGCGCGACACCTTGCCCTCGGGGTCGGCCGCGACACGCTCGGCGGCCGAGGTGGGGCGCCAGCTGAAGCCGTAGCCCTTCTCGCCCAGGAGCAGACGGTAGATGCCGTCCATGTTGTCCTGGTCCATGCCCACGATGTAGTCGAACGCCTGGTAGTCGGCGGGACCCATCTGGCGCGACGCGTGGTGGCCGCACGGGATGCCCACCTCCGCGAGCTTGGCGCGCGTGCCGGGGTGGACGTCGTTTCCCAGCTCCTCGCGGCTGGTCGCGGCGGAGTCGATCGCAAAGTCATCCGCAAGGCCGGCGCGCCGCACGAGCTCGCGCATCACGAACTCGGCCATGGTCGAGCGGCAGATGTTGCCGTGGCAGACATAGAGGATGTTGGGCATGCTTGAGAGCCTTTCGTGAACGAATTGGAATTGGCAGCCGTCCGCCAGCTTGCGGGCAGCCAACTTCCGCCAGCCCCAGCATCATCTCATGTTTGAGGCAGTGACCCGACCGACAACCGAAAGGGCGCCCGAAACCTCCTGGCTCCGGGCGCCCTGGCGTTGCATGCGCCACTACCTAGCTGACATCAGCATCTCATGAGTAGTGGCTACTCGTCCCTGCGCATGTGGCGCGCGGTCGCAACGGACCCGATGCCAAGGGCCGCGAGCAGGCTGGCGAGAATGCCGACATTGCCCGTCGTGTCCCCGGTCTTGGGGATTGCTGCCGCGGTAGCCTTGGCAGCCGCCTTCTTGGGAGTGACGGTGGCCTGCTTGACAGGAGCCTCCTCCTGCTTCGCCGGCGTGGTGGCATAGGCGTTCTGGAAGACGATTCCCTTGTCGTCACTGTCGTCGGTCACAAGGGTCGCGACGAGCTTGTTTTTATCGGAGAGGGCAGACTCGTAGTGGGCCCCAATCTTTACGGTCACGGCCTCGGGATAGTCGTCGTAGGTAATGCCAGCCGCGTTGCCCTTGACCTCGCGCACCGTCAGGCGATAGGTGCCGATCTTCTGGAAGCTGAGGACCTTGAAGGTGATGCTGCCGTCCGCGGCGTTGGTGGCCGTGGACAGTACCTTGCCATTCTCGTCCAGAAGCTGGAAGGTGAACTCGCCGCCCTTGAGGGTCGCGCCCTTGAGGACCTTGGTGCCCTTGATCTTGACCTCGACGGGGTCGTAGCTCTTGAAGATGATTGCGTTCTTGTTGAGCGTGAAGACCTCGGCGGTGTCCTCGTTCTGGCCAAAGACCAGCTCGCCCGACCCACCAGCTGCAATCCTCTTGTTGGCTGCCTCAATGGCGTCCTTCATGTGCTGGATGGTGGTCGCGCTCACGCCGTTGGCCTTAGCATAGGCGTCCAGCTGGGCCTCGTCGTAGGTCCAGTAACCGGACGTCGTCCCCTGGTTTTCCGCAAACACGTCGTAGGTGATCACTTTACCCTGCGTGTCGTGATACCAGCAGGACTCAGTGTAGTAGCTGTCCTCGTTATAGGTGTTGTCGGTCTTGACGTTGTTGACCTTGGTGTTGCTGTTGTTGGTGAGGGTCAGGTTGACGGTGCCGATCATCGCGTGCGTGAGCGTGTTGTTGCTGATAGTCACGTCGGTCGGGGCGTTGCTGAGGGTGTCCTGCACGACCACCTTGTTGCGCAGGCTCTTCGTGCCGGTGACCTCGTTGTTCGTGAACTCGAAGGTGCCGCTGTTGGGAGTCACCTTGTCGCCGTTGTCCCAGGACCCATGCCATGCAAAGGAGCAGTTCTCGAACTTGTTGCCGGTGATGACGACCTTCTTGAGGCCGCCCTCGACCTCGGTGTAGATGCCGCAGCCAGCCTTGTCGTCACTCTTCTGGTTGATGAGGTTCTTGAAGGTGCAGTCCTTCACGGTGTAGGTGTCGAGCTTGTTGTCAGTCATGATGCCGTTGCCCACACCCGACCCGTTGAAGGTGCAGTTCTCCACCGTGAGGTTGTTCGCGATGTCCATGGTGGTCTTGCCGTTGGACGCGCAGATCGCGGACGCCTTCCAGAGGCCGTCGGTATGCGTGCCCATGTCGAACACGATGTTGCGCAGGGTCACGTTGGGAGACTGCACGACCACGCCGTAGTAGGCCTGCGTGGTGTCGTCGGCGGTGGTGTTGCCTGTGTAGGGCGTCACCTTGTCGGTAAACACCTTGACGGTGGCGCCGTGGCCGTCGACCGTGAGCCCGTCATAGATGCTGCGACGGATGTTGAAGGCCGAGTAGCTGGACCCCTTCTGGAGGTTGATGGTCCAGCCGGTCTTGTCCTGCTGGGTGCCAATGTAGTCGATCGCCTTCTGGATGCCATCGGCATCGGTGACGGTAATGGTCTTGGCGCTGGCATCCGTGACCGTGAAGCCAGTGGTCGCCGCGGTCTGAGCGTCAGCGGTGGCAGCCTGTACCGGCGCATTGCGGGCAGCCGTCTTGGCAGCGCTGGCCTGCGCCGTGGTCGTTGCGGTGGGAGTGTTGCTCTCCGACGTTGACGCTCCGGACTGCGACTGGGACGTGGAGCTGGTCGAATCGGTTGCCGTGGCCTTCTGCTCGGACGACTCGGTCGCCGTCGCGGCAGGCTGGCCCGAGGCCTCCGTCTGCGTGGTCGCTGCGGAGGGGGCAGAGGTGGCAACCACGGCCGGGGCCTCCGTCTGCTTTGCCG
>NZ_JBJEHW010000010.1:3698-6646 GCF_051876455.1 Parafannyhessea sp. | reverse complement strand
ATAATAGAGCGACATTCTCGGGATGTCATCAAGTACTACGAGGGCATACCTTGCCAGTCTGTGGGGGAGGCTCTTATCTCTGCGACATCCACGCTCGGAATCGAGAGGTCGCAACGTGCATCTGAGGAGGCTGTGCGTAGGGGTTATATCAGCCAGAGCGAGAAGGACAAGATAGGGAAGGAGCTCGGTCGTGACCAAGAGACCCAACAGCATGCGTCATCTCGATGACGCAATCCGGAGGATGTCGGATGGTCCTGCTGGATTCGTTCAACTTCGTACTCTACTCGCCAACGCCATCGTCGCTCAGATGCTTCCCGACGGGGTCGTGAAAGGTGGAAGCGCCATCAAGGCTTCGGCCGACACCTGGGAGGGCTGGATGCGTCCGGCCCTCCTTTGCTGTGCCGGGACCAGCGAAATTGAAAGTTGCAAAAATAGTAAATTCCCAAGCCGCTGACGGCTTGTCAGCTACCGCTCGCCGCTGGTCCCAAAAGGCGTGCACCGCTTAATGGCACATTTTCTCACCTCATTTACCAGCAAAAAGAAACAAAATAGCAAAAAACGTCCCACACGGCGAAACTCACGCCGCTCCGTTGTTCTTACGTCTTCGCGCCTCCGTCCGTAGCATGCGTGTCATCAGATAGGCAAGCGAGCAAGAAGGACGTGAGCACATGGTCAAGCTGGGCAAGCAGGCACGCAGCGTCTCCATCGTCGGTGTGGGCTGCACGCCGTTCAAGAACTTCGAGGATCATCCCGAGACCAAGGGCATGAGCGAGGGCGACGCCTTTGGCTATGCCGCGCTGGAGGCGATCGAGGACGCGGGCCTCGCGCCGCGCGACATCCAGTACTTCTACCACGGCGCCGCGAACCCCTTCATGATTGGCGACTCCCTCACGCCGAACATGCAGGTCGCAGACTGGTTCGGCGTGCGCGGGCTCGGCTCCGTGCACCACTCCGAGGCGTGCTGCACGGGCTACGTGGCCCTGCAGGAGGCCGTGCAGGCGGTTGCCTGCGGCACGTACGACATCGTGCTTTCCGGTGCCGTCGACCTCGCGGCGTCGCTTCCCGTCGTGGACGCGCCGGGCTGCTTCCGCCGCGACTTCCCGCTCGAGGAGATGCTCCCCTCGATCCCCAAGGTGTACGACCGCGCCTACGGACGCCCGCTCGACTCCGCCTTTGGCATCAGCTTCGACAACTGGATCAACAAGTACCGCTGGGACTTCGACCTCTCCGCGGAGGACATCGACGTGGCACTCAACGGCATGTCCAAGAGCCTCCGTCGCGACGCCGTGCTCAACCCGCTCGCGTTCTACGACACGGACTTCGACGATGCTGCCAAGGCAAACGGCCTGCCCGATGCCGACGCGTTCCTCTCGTCCATGTTCAACCCCAAGGTCACGCAGTACCTGCGCGTCACCGGCTTCGAGACCAAGTGCGACGGCGCGGCCGCGATCGTCGTGATGCCCACTGAGATGGCGGTGGCCCGCGGCTACGACCACGTGCCCATCGACGTGCTCGGCACCGGTGCGGCCGCCTTCGAGGGCGCGACGCCCGACAACGAGTACATGGGCACCAAGGAGGGCACGCGCCAGGTGTACGAGCTCACCGGCGTCAGCCCGGACGAGATCGACCTTCTCTTTGTGAACGACTTCTTCCTCGCCGGCGACATCGTCGCGGCCGAGGAGGTCGGCTACATCCCGCGCGGCGAGGCCTGGCAGTACGCACGCGACGGTCGCTGCGGCTTTGACGGCGACAAGCCCATCAACACGCATGGCGGCCGCTGCAACTTTGGCCACGCGCACGGCGCCTCGGGCGTGGCGGACATCGTCGAGGCCGTGCGCCAGATGCGCGGCACCGCCGGCCCTGCCCAGATGCCCAACGTCCCCAGGACCACGTTCCTGCGCGGCTTTGGCGGCGGCCAGAACATCCGCTGCCAGATTCTGCGCACGCACGAGTAGCCCTACCAGCATAAACACCTAAAGGAGGAAGCCATGCTTCTTACAGACATGGAGCCCATCGTCAAGAGGTTCTACGACGGCGTCGCAAAGGGCGAGTACTGGGGCCGCAAGTGCGTCGAGTGCGGCGCGATCGAGTTCCCGCCCCACCTGGGCTGCAACACGTGCGGCTGCGGCCACACGGAGTGGGTCCAGCTCTCCGGCCACGGCACGCTCGAGTCGTTCGTGGTGCCCGGCATCCAGAACGACAAGCCCTACCTCAAGGCCGTCGAGCCCTACGGATACGGCAAGGTCAAGCTGGACGAGGGCCCGGAGTACACCTTCGTGGTCTTCTGCGGCAAGAAGAAGGTCGTCAAGCACCTGCAGGAGCGCCTGTACAAGGACCACGAGGTCATCGGCGTGCACGCCAAGCCCATCGAGCGCGTGGTACCGCTCAAGCCAGGCTCCGACCAGACCGTCACCTGGAGCGAGCTCTGCTTCGAGCTCGACGAGGTCCAGGACGCCTAGCGACCCATCGCACCACCAAGCCAACGTTCATCAAACAGGAAAGGAACCACACCATGACCAAGCAGGAGCTGCAGGACAAGCTGGCGGGCTTCGCCAAGACCGCGTACCAGTACCAGGGCGACATCACGGCCGACACCCCCTTCGACGAGCTGGGCAAGGAGTCCATGAAGATGATTGCCCTCACCTCGCTCATCGAGGACGAGCTCGACGTCGAGGTCACGATCCACGAGGTCATGAAGATGAAGACCTTTGGCGAGCTCGTCGACCGCGTCGAGGAGGAGTACGAGGAGTAGCCGGGCGAGAAGGACGTGCCGCCTTTGTCGGGAGCCTCCCGCAAGGCGGACGTCCGCAACGGCAGCGGGCCCTGCCCGCGCCACCTCACGCACAACGGAACCAAGTGATTCGACCCAGGGACGGGGCGACCCGCGCGGCCGCCCCGTCCCTTACCGATTGGAGGGACCCAGCATGGGCCTGATGGAAGACGTTCGC
>NZ_JBJEHW010000010.1:0-3598 GCF_051876455.1 Parafannyhessea sp. | reverse complement strand
CGACGTGGACGTGAGCTTTGGCGGCATCGACTGCTCCACGGGCGACGTCATCCTCGCGGGCGAGAAGATCATCGGCCTGGCAGAAGGCGTCACCACCGTGAGCTCCGCGGGCATCTTCGACATCCCGGGCTGGGAGGGGAGCGAGGGCAACCTGCTGGGCTTTGCGGACTCCGCCGTGTGCGTCAACCCCAACCCGCAGCAGCTCGCGCAGATTGCCGTTACGTCCGCCGGCACCGTGGCCGCGCTCACCGGCTGGGAGCCGCGCGTCGCCATGCTCAGCTACTCCACGGACGGCTCCGGCGAGGGCGAGCTGGTCGACAAGGTCCGCGACGCCGTCGCCGCGGCCCACGAGCTTGCGCCCAACCTCAAGGTCGACGGCGAGTTCCAGCTCGATGCGGCCATCCGTCCCGACGTGGCCGCCAAGAAGGTGCACCGCCCGTCCGAGGTGGCCGGCCGCGCCAACGTGATCGTCTGGCCCGACATCAACGTGGGCAACATCGGCGTCAAGCTCGTGCAGAACTTTGCGCACGCCAACGCCTACGGCCCCTTCCTCCAGGGCTTCAACAAGATCGTGTGCGACTGCTCCCGCTCCTCACCCGTGAGCGAGATCGTCGGCAACGTCGTGATGAGCTGCGTCCGCGCCCAGGCGCTGAAGGAGGCATAGCCATGGGGGAGAAGAACGAGTTCCGCGTGCTGGTCATCAACCCCGGCTCCACCTCGACCAAGGTCGGCGTGTTCGAGGGCGAGCGCGCCCTCATGGAGAAGACCGTCAACCACGACGCCGCGACGCTCGCCACGTTCGCGGGCGTGTCCGACCAGATGCCCTATCGCATGGAGACCATCAACTCCGCCCTGGCCGAGGCCGGGATCGACCCCGCGACCATGGACGCGTTCGTGGGCCGCGGCGGCGGCCTCATGCCGGTGGAGGGCGGCACCTACGAGGTGAACGACGTCCTTTTGGACCACGCCCGTCGCGGCGCCAACGGCGTGCAGCACCCGGCGCAGCTGGGCCCGCAGATTGCCCACGAGATGGCCGCGCGCTACGGCAAGCCGGCCTTCGTGGTGAACCCGCCCGACACGGACGAGCTCTGCGACCTGGCGCGCGTTACGGGTGTCAGGGGCGTCTACCGCCACGTGCACCTGCACGCGCTCAACCTCAAGGAGACCGCCATCCGCCACGCGGCGTCGCTCGGCCGTCGCTACGAGGAGCTTGACCTTATCGTCTGCCACATCGGCGGTGGCATCTCGGTCTCCGCCCACCACGACGGCCGCATGGTCGATGGCTTCGACATCGTGGGTGGCGAGGGCATGATGGCGCCCACGCGCTGCGGCGCGCTTCCCGTGTCCGAGGTCCTCAACCTGATCGACGCGGGCCGCACCACGGCGGAGCTCCGCAGGCTCTGCATGAAGACGGGCGGGTTCGTGGACCTGCTCGGCACCTCGGACGCCCGCGAGGTCCAGAACCGCGCCGCCGCGGGGGACGCGGCCGCCAAGCGCGCATGGGACGCCCTTCTCTACCAGCTCACCAAGGCGATCTGCGCCATGGCGGGCGTGCTCGCGGGGCACGTGGACGGAATCCTCCTGGGCGGCGGCATGGCGCACTCGCAGGAGCTCGTAGACCACGTGAGGGACACCTGCGGCTGGGTCGCGCCGGTCACCGCATACCCCGGCGAGTTCGAGCTCGAGGCCATGGCCGCCGGCGCGCGGCGCGTGCTGAGCGGGCAGGAGCAGCCCAAGACCTACACGGGCGTGCCCGTCTTCCAGGGATTTCACGACTGACAGAGAGGAATGGTGTTACCAGTGAACAAGACTCAGGTCAAATACATCGTCGGCATCTATTCCGCCGCAATGTGCATAATGGGCATGCTCGTGCCGGTGCCGATTCTGTCTTCCATCGCGAAGACCTTCCCCGACGCCAACATCGCCGCCGTGCAGATGTGCGTCGGCATCATCCCACTGTGCATGGCGCTCTCGGCGCTGTTCGTCTCTTCTGTGCTGGCGACTCGTGTGCAGAAGCGCTACACGGCGCTTGCCTGTCACGTCCTGATAATGGTCGCTGGCCTGATGGTCGTGGCGTTCCATGATGCGCTCTGGCAGGTGCTTGCGGCATCCGTCTTCATCGGAATCGGCATCGGCGGCATCCAGAACGGAACCGATGCTCTCATCGCGGACTACTTCGAGGGGCAGCAGCGCGGCAGCATCATGGGCGTCTACTCGACGTTCGTCGCTCTGGGCGGCATCCTCTGAACGGTCCTCTCCGGCATCCTGGGGTCCCGCGAGTGGTACATGTCCTACGCCGCCTACGCTGCCGAGCTTCCCTTCATCATCGTCGAGTTCTTCTGCCTCCCCATGGGTCACCTCGAGCCAAAGCGCAAGGGCAACGTCCTCAAGAACATGCCGCGCGAGGTCGCGCTCATCACGCTGATCAGCTTTGTCTTCGTGCTGTGCTTCCAGCTCTTCTCGACCAACGTGTCGCTCATCGTGGCCGCCCGTGGCTTTGGCGGAACGGCGCAGAGCGCCACTGCCTCCACGGTCATGACCGTGGCTGGCATCTTCGCCGGGCTCCTCGTGGGGCCGCTGTTCAAGAAGTTCAAGAACCGCGCGATGCCCCTGGCCTGGTGCGTCACCATCCTGGGTCTCGTGCTGACGCTGGTGGCTCCCACGCTCGGCGTCCTGTGCGTGGCCGGCTTCGTCACGTCCCTGGGCAAGGAGACCTACGTCCCCCTGCAAGGCAACTTCGCCGCAGGCAACAGCACCAACGAGGGACGCGCGTTCAACCTTGCCATCGGCATGGCGGGCACCAACTTTGGCATGGCGCTCTCGCCGCTCTTCTTCGAGGCGGCCACCGCACCCTTTGGCGCGCAGATCAGCCAGAAGTTCGTCCTGGGCATCGTCATCATTGCGGTCCTCGTGGTCTTCGGCATGGTCCACTACGCAAAGCTCACGCCCGCCCAGGAGGCGGAGGAGAAGGCCCAGGCAGCCGCTCGCGAGGCAGCCGCTCGCGAGGTTGCGAGCTGCTAGCATCGGCATGCGCCTCCGCGGATGATAAAGTTGACTGATTGAAGTACGCATGCGCAGGGAGGTAGCTCATGGGCGAGAAGAACGTGGCGTCGGGGGCCGGCGTGGCGCCAGAGGCGTGCGGTGGGCATGGCCGCGACAGCATCCTGGCCGCGCTCTTCTCGGACCGTGGACTGCAGTACATCGTGGACGTGGCGGCGCACGTGCTGGGAAACCCGGTCCTGGTGATCGACGCCAACTTCCGCTACGTCGCGCGCAACTTTGACATCGCGCCGGACGACGATTCCACGCTCGCCACGGTCATGCGCGGGGAGCTTGCGAACGGCTTTGTGAGCGAGGCCGGCATCGCCTACATACACGAGCGCCGGCTGGACGAGAGCCTGGCCGGCAGCGTATGCCCCTGCGTGCACCGGAACGAGCACCTGGGCGTCAACACGCTCGTGGGCGCCGCCATGGTGCACGGCATCTGCATCGCGCACGTGATGCTGGTGGAGCGCGACCGCCCCATCGGGCCGGACGAGGAGTGCTGCTTCAACACGCTGGTGGGCGTGGTCGCGCAGGAGCTGCAGAAGAATCCCGT
>NZ_JBJEHW010000009.1:0-6654 GCF_051876455.1 Parafannyhessea sp. | reverse complement strand
CGACAGCATCATAGCGAGCGGCCCCAACGGCGCCAACCCGCACGCGCAGCCCGGTGAGCGCAAGGTCCAGAAGGGCGACATGATCGTGATGGACTACGGCGCGGGCTATCACGACTACCACGCCGACATGACGCGCACCGTCGTGCTTGGCGAGCCTACCGAGGAGCAGCAGAAGGTGTATGACGTGGTGAGGCTCACCAACGAGACCTGCGCCGCGGCCATCCACCCGGGTGTCATCGGCAAGGACATGCAGGACCTCGCCGTGAAGGTCATCTCCGACGCCGGCTATGGCGACTACTTCAAGCACGGCCTCGGCCACGGCGTGGGACTCCAGATCCACGAGCGTCCCAACCTCGGCCGCACCTACGACAAGCCCTGCCCGCTCGGCTCCGTCGTGACGGACGAGCCCGGCATCTACCTGCCCGGCAAGTTCGGCATCCGCCTGGAGGACACGGGTGTCATCACCGAGGACGGATACAAGCCGTTCGGCCGCTCTTCTCACGACTTGCGCGTGATTGACTGCTAGCACGGCATTAAGACAGTGTCAACTTCTGCCCGGTGGACGGTATTTGTCCACCGGGCTTTTAAGTATTGATGACCCAGCTAACACTCGCAATGTTGGGAATTGACTCAATCGGCGGAAGGCAAATTTCCTTTATGAAAGCGTTTTCAGTCCATATGGTGTACACTTGACCGCGATGTGGAGCAATCGTGTGCAATTGGTAAGGAAGACGTGAAGCCTGCATGCGGTCCGCATTGGATCTGTTGGAAGCAGAGTGGACGTAAAGGAGGAAGTTGGATGGTCAATATTGTCCTAGCAAGCCATGGCAAGTTCGCCGAGGGCATCATGGAATCGGGCAGCATGATCTTCGGTCCGCAGAAGAACGTCGCGGCCGTCGTCTTGACGCCTGACATGGGTCCCGACGACATGCACAAGAAGCTGCTTGACGCGATCGCCACTTTCGACGACCAGGAGCACGTCTTATTCCTGGTCGACCTGTGGGGAGGCACTCCCTTCAACCAGGTCTCCCGTCTCATCAGCGAAGAGGGGCACGACGATTGGGTCGCCATTACCGGCCTGAACCTGCCGATGCTCGTCTCGGCGTATGGTGCCCGCATGGGCGCCGACACCGCCGTCGCCGTGATGCAGGAGGTCTTCTCGGAGGCGCGTGACGGAGTCAAGGTGAAGCCGGAGGAGCTCGAGCCCAAGACGGCTGCCCCCGCGGCTGCCGCGGCCAAGCCGGTCGCACAGGGTGCCATTCCCGAGGGAACGGTGCTCGGTGACGGTCACATCAAGTACGCTTACGTCCGCATCGACACCAGGCTCCTTCACGGCCAGGTCGCGACCGCATGGACGAAGCAGGTCCAGCCGGACCGCATCCTCGTCGTGTCCGACGGCGTCGCCCACGACGACCTGCGCAAGACCATGATCGTGCAGGCGGCCCCTCCAGGAGTCCACGTCCACGTCATCCCCATCGACAAGCTCGTCCAGGTCGACAAGGACCCGCGCTTCGGCGCAACCAAGGCAATGGTCCTCTTCGAGACCCCGCAGGACCTGCTCGAGGCGGAGGAGAAGGGCGTCAAGTTCCCGGAGGTCTGCATCGGCTCCATGGCCGGTTCCGCCGGCAAGACCGTCGTCAACCAGGCAATCGCCTGCGATGCGGCCGACGTCGAGTGCCTCAAGAAGATTCGCGACAACGGCACGCACTTCTACGTGCAGAAGGTGCCGAGCGACAAGGTTGATGACATCTGGGCTCTTCTCAAAGAGAAGAACATGGCCTAAGGGCCTCGATAGAAAGAAGGAGGAAGTTCATGAATCCTATTTCGATCGTGCTTGTCATCATCGTGGCATTCCTGGCAGGCATGGAAGGCATCCTGGACGAGTGGGAGTTCCACCAGCCAATCGTTGCCTGCACGCTGATTGGCCTCGTCTGCGGCCACCCCACCGAGGGCATCATCCTCGGCGGCAGCCTGCAGCTCATGGCACTCGGCTGGGCCAACATCGGCGCTGCCGTCGCACCTGACGCGGCACTCGCCTCCGTCGCCTCCGGCATCATCCTGATGCTCGCCCTCAACGGCGGCACCAAGGACGTCACCGCTGCCATCAACACCGCAATCGGTGCCGCTACGGCCCTTTCCGTCGCAGGCCTGTTCCTGACGATGATCTGCCGTACGCTCGCCATCCCCATCGTCCACGGCATGGACGCCGCGGCCGAGAAGGGTGACTTCGGTGCCATCGACCGTCTCCAGATCGGCGCCATCTGCATGCAGGGTGCCCGTATCGCCATCCCCGCTGCCGCGCTTTGCTTCATCCCGGCCTCCGCGGTTACCGGCGTCCTCGAGGCAATGCCTGCCTGGCTGTCCGGCGGCATGACGGTCGGCGGCGGCATGGTTGCCTGCGTCGGCTACGCCATGGTCATCAACATGATGGCTACCAAGGAGACCTGGCCGTTCTTCGTCCTCGGCTTCGTCTTCGCTACCCTGAAGGACCTCACCCTGATCGCCCTCGGCCTCATCGGCGGCTGCCTCGCCATCATCTACCTTGGCCTCAAGGAGCTTGCTAAGCAGGGTGCCGGCTCCGCTGCCGGCTCCGGCGACCCGCTCGGTGACATCCTGGACGACTACGAGTAGGAAGGGGAGTGAAAGCAATGGCAGAAGACATCAAGAACGAGGCCTCGACCAAGGGCATTCACCTCACCGTCGCTGACCGTCGTGCAGTCTGCAACCGTCACCAGTACCTGCAGGGCTCTTGGAACTACGAGCGTATGCAGAACGGCGGCTGGTGCTATGCAATGATCCCGGCCATCAAGAAGCTCTATCCCAAGAAGGAAGACCAGATCGAGGCGCTCAAGCGTCACCTGGAGTTCTACAACACGCACCCGTACATGTCCGCCCCCGTCATCGGCGTGACCCTGGCAATGGAGGAGGAGCGCGCTAACGGCGCCCCCATCGACGACCAGGCCATCCAGGGCGTCAAGGTTGGCATGATGGGTCCTCTGGCCGGCGTCGGCGACCCTCTGTTCTGGTACACGGTTCGCCCGATCCTCGGCGCACTGGGCGCGTCCCTCGCGCTCGGCGGCAGCATCGTCGGCCCGCTGCTGTTCTTCATCGCGTGGAACATCATCCGCCTTGCCTTCCTGTGGTACTCGCAGGAGTTCGGCTACAAGGTCGGTACCGACATCTCGAAGGACCTCTCTGGCGGCCTGCTCGGCAGGGTGACTGAGGGCGCCTCCATCCTCGGTATGTTCATCATCGGCGCACTGGTCCAGAAGTGGGTCTCCATCAGCTTCACCCCGGTCGTCTCCAACGTGAAGCTCGACAGCGCAGCCTACATCCACTGGAACAAGCTCCCCGCTGGCTACAAGGGCATCGAGTCCGCGTTCGACCAGTACTTCAACCAGGGTCTGTCCCTCACCCCGACCAAGACCACGACCCTTCAGCAGAACCTCGACTCCCTCATCCCGGGTCTTGCGGCTCTCGGCCTGACGCTCCTGGTCTGCAAGCTCCTGAAGAAGAAGGTCTCCCCGATCGTCATCATCCTCTGCCTCTTCGGCGTTGGTATCCTCGGTCGCGTCATCGGCTTCATGTAAGGAGTTCTTCTCGCGAAGGATCGCGAGTGGGCTTTGCAACCAAGGCCGCATCCCCTAAGCTGAACTCGTTCGGCCACATGGGGGTGCGGCCTCTTGCATGCGCAAGGGGCGAACTACTCGATACGCAAAGGGTTTGACACCATGGCAGTTTCTATGAACACGAGCGTGGAGTACTCCGCGAAGGCCACGTTCATGCAGGGGTTCACCACCTACGGCGACGTGATGGTGGGCGACAAGGCCTTCGAGTTCTACAACGAGAAGAACAAGGAGGACTTCATCCAGATTCCCTGGGAAGAGGTCGACTACGTCTCGGCCGAGGTGCTGGGGAAGAAGACCATCACCCGCTTCGCGATCTTCACGAAGAGGAACGGCCACTTCACCTTCTCCACCCGCGACAACAAGGCGACGCTCCGCGCCGTGCGCGAGCACGTGCCCGCGGACAGGCTCCTCAGGTCCCCCAACGTCCTCGAGGTCGCGAAGGCCGGCGTCAAGGGAATCCCGGGTGCGCTCGGGAGCGTGTTCAAGCGCAAGTAGACCGTCCTTCTCGTCCACATGCGCGCAGAGGCCGAACGGGCCCATGGTGACGGAGGCGATGCCTCGGCCACCATGGGCCTGTTGTCTCTGTGGAGCGGCGCGTTGTGGATGGCGTGACCGCATATGTGGGATATAGTATTGGTTCGTTGTGAATCCGTGCGCTCTTGTGAGCGCGCTTGTACGCAGAAAGTAGGCAACAGTGGCAACTCTGGGCATTACCGACCTCAAGGTGGGTCTGGGCGTCAACATCAAGGGCAAGGACTGCGTCATTCTTGAGGCACAGCACGTCAAGCCCGGCAAGGGCAACACCTACGTCCGCACGAAGTACCGTGACATCCGTACCGGCCGCGTGAACGAGGAGAACTTCCAGCAGTCCGCGAAGTTCGAGAGCGTCGACATGCGCACCCGCGAGATGCAGTACCTCTACAACGACGGCGACTCCTACTGGTTCATGGACACGGAGACCTACGAGCAGATCCCCGTCGAGAAGGAGCTCATCGGCGACAACGACAAGTTCCTGAAGGAGAACGACACCTGCCTGCTGCAGTACGCCAACGACGTCCTGTACGCGGTGCAGCCGCCCACCTTCATCGAGGTCGAAATCACCGACACCGACCCCGGCTTCAAGGGCGACACCGTCCAGGGTGGCACCAAGCCCGCCACCATCGAGACCGGCGCCGTCATCCAGGTTCCCATGTACCTGAACCAGGGCGAGCGCATCAAGGTCGACACGCGCGACGGCAAGTTCGTCCAGCGCGTCTAGCTTTGGGCAACGTCTCCTGCGGATAGTCTCTGGGCCCGCGGCTGCGCACGGCGCAACGCGGGCCTTTCGCTAGCGGGACGCAACGCGCCCGTTTGCGAGCGACTATACTTGAGCAAGGTCATCTTTGGTGTCGGCAGCGACACATGAGAAAGGACGTGTCATGAGCGAAACCGAGCTCTACGTCGCCGGTATCGGCATCTCCAAGAACGTCATCTCGACGATCGTCAGCTGCGCCTGCGAGAAGGTCGAGGGCGTCGCGCGCGTGGGGGGCAACGACATTGCCTCCAGCCTCGTCTCGGTCTTCACGAGCAGGAGCGTCTCGCCCGAGGCGGCCGTCGAGTCCGAGGTCGTGGACGGCAGCCTGAGGGTCTGCGTGCACCTTGCCGTCTTCTACGGCTATCCCTTCACCAAGCTGGCGGCCGCGGTCCGCGAGGCCGTCGCCAACGCCGTGAGCGAGCAGGTCGGCGTCGAGGTCGGCGCCGTGGACGTCTGCATCGACAGCCTCGTCTTTCCCAAGGAGTAACCCAAAAAGTGTCTGAGAAGTCCATTCATTTTGGCGGGCGCACGCTTGCGCGCTGCCAGGCCCTGCAGCTCCTCTTCCAGGCCGAGGCGACGGACAGGACGGTCCACGAGGTCCTCGAGGGTGGCGACTACGCGATCTCCGAGGGTCCGCTGGACCCGTTTGGCGAGATGCTCGCCCGTGGCGCCGACGACATGAGGGGCGACCTCGATGCGGTCATCTCCGCGACGTCCTCCAACTGGAGCGTGTCGCGCATGCCGGCCGTCGACCGCAACCTGCTCCGGCTCGCGCTGTACGAGATGCTCGAGGTGGACGAGGTTGCCATCGCCGTCACGATTGACGAGTCCGTCGAGCTGGCGAAGGCGTTCGGCTCCGACGAGTCGTCCCGCTTCGTGAACGGCGTGCTCGGCCGCGTGGCGACCAAGCTCGAGAACGGCACGGACGTAATCGCGGAGGCGCGCGCACTTGCTGCGAAGCGCGCCGAGGAGAAGGCGGAGTCCGGGGAGGACGACGCACCCGAGGATTCCGCCGAGGCGGAAGGCGACACCGAGTCCCAGGCCGATGACGCGGCCGAGTCACCGGAGTCCGGAGAGTAGCGATGGCGAAGCCGGACACCGCCGCGTACAAGACCTTTGACCAGATAACCGGCAGGCTCGACCAGATCGTGTCGCAGGTGCGCGACAAGGACACGTCGCTCGAGCGCTCGCTCGACCTGTTCGACGAGGCCATCGCCCTCGGGTCCAAGGCCGTCGACATGGTCGACAGGACGGACTTCACGCCCGAGGAGGAGGCCAGGCTGCGCGAGCAGGCCAAGGAGGCCGAGGACGCGGCGGTACCCGCCGAGGCGGGCGAGAGGGGCGCGGACGCGCCGACCGAGGAAGAGTCCTAGGGTGGCGCGACGCAGGAGGCTGGACGCCGAGCTGGTGGCGCAGGGGTTCTTCTCCACCACCGACGACGCGATGCGCGCCGTGCTCGCGGGGGACGTGTCGACCTCCGACCGGAGGATGACGTTCCCGGGCGAGCAGGTGACGCCCGGCATCGCGCTCCACGTGCGCGGGCACATCCCGTACGTGGGCCGCGGCGGGCTCAAGCTCGAGCGCGGGCTGGACGCCTTTGGCGTGGACCCGAGCGGGCTTGCCTGCCTGGATGTGGGGTGCTCCACGGGAGGCTTCACGGACTGCCTGCTCAAGCACGGTGCGGCGTCGGTCCTCGCCGTGGACGTGGGCTACGCGCAGTTTGACTGGAGC
>NZ_JBJEHW010000008.1:0-1500 GCF_051876455.1 Parafannyhessea sp. | reverse complement strand
AAGCAACCTCGCGTGGGGCTCGGCCGCCGCGCGCGATGCGGCCGCAAAGGCGGGCGCCCCCACCGCCACCGCGCAGGACGCGGTGGACTGGATCAACGCAAACCTCTCGGACGGCAACTCCGTGGCGTACGCGCTTGCGTCCGCGCTCATGAACGGCGGCGCCACGCCCGTCAAGCTGACGGCGGGCAAGGCCGCGACGCTGCAGAACGGCTACTGGCTCATCGTGGCGGACGAGTCCGCGCTGGGCGAGCAGCAGAGCGGCACCGCGCCGGTCTTCGTGCTGGTGGGCGACGGCAGCAAGAGCGTCAAGCCCAAGTCCGCGGTGCCCACCGTGACCAAGCACGTGCAGGAGAACAGCACCTCCGCCTGGCAGAAGGCGGCCGACGCCAACGTGGGCGACGACGTGCTGTGGCGCCTGGAGGCCACCGTGCCGGCGGGCGTGCAGGGCTACACCAGCTACGACGTGGTGTTTGCGGACACGATGTCCGCCGGGCTCGACCCCAGCAAGGTCGCGTCCTCGGCCCGCGTGTACGTCAAGGCGGGTACGGGCTCCGCGTGGGTCAAGTCCACCTCGGACGTCCCCACCACGGGGGAGAAGAACGCGGCCGGCTGGCAGGACGTGACTGCCCAGTGCACCATCGCGGTGGAGGGCCAGTCCTTCTCCGTCAAGTCGCCAAACCTGGTGGCGACGCTCGGGGCGGATGCGCTCAAGGCCGGCGGCGCGCAGGTGTGCGTGATCTACAACGCGCCCCTCAACCAGAAGTGCAACCACGGCGCGGCCGAGGGCAACCCCAACGAGGTCGTCCTCAAGTACCCCAAGTCGCCCTTCAGCTACCAGGAGTACCTGAGCACCCCCAAGGACGACGCCACGGCCTACACCTGGGACGTGCTGCTGACCAAGCGCTCCAGCGCGGGCGACGCCGTGCTGAGCGGCGCGGTGCTGGGCGTGACGGACCCGCAGGGCCGCCACCTGGCGCAGGACGGCAGCTGGCACAAGTCCGGCCAGACCGTGACCACCAACGCCAAGGGCCAAGTGCGCCTGAGCGGCGTGGACTCCGGCACCTATCGCGTGAGCGAGGCCAGAGCGCCCGAGGGCTACCAGCGCTTCGAGGGCACGCGCAAGCTGGTCCTCACCGTGACGGGCCTCGACGTGAGGCAGGTCGCCTCCGCGCACCCCACGCTCACCATCCAGGCGGAAAGCCCGCTGCGCGCGGACGCCGTCGAAGGCTCCACCAGCCTCGCCCAGGCGAGCATCCTCAACACCCCCACGACCACCGTCCCGCCCACGAGCAAGGGCGGCAACGGGATCGTCAAGACGGGAGACCTGATCAACCTTGCGCCGGTCGCTCTGCTGGCGCTCGCGGGAGCCGGATTGGCGGTGATAGGCCTAAGGGTGCGCAAGAGGGGCGAGAAGAACCAACGCTAGGGCCCAGGCCCCCGCGTGGGTTCGGCAAGGCCCGTCGCTCACGGTTTTGGTAATCATGCGGATGCGTCCGCTGA
>NZ_JBJEHW010000007.1:0-1523 GCF_051876455.1 Parafannyhessea sp. | reverse complement strand
TCCGGGACGAGCAGCACCACGCTCCCGCCAATCACGATGTCCACGGCCAGCCCGGCGCCCGCAACGACGGCCGCAATCAGGTTCGCGGTGATGAGGCCCCAGGTGAGGAGCCAGATGAGCGCGACCGTCAGCGCGGCGATCCCCACCGTCGCGAGCGTGTTCCTATGTGCGATGCCTCTCACTTGCGCGCGCCCTCGTCCTTCTCGCCCTGGTGGGCGGTCGTGCCCATGGCCTCTAGCCGCTCCGCGAGCCCCCTGTTGTCCCAGAGCGACGACATGACCTGCGGCCAGTACGTCTGGAAGCTGAAGTAGCTGCTCGCCACCCGGCGGGCCCACTGCTCTGCCAGCTTTCTGCCGCGCAGCCAGATCTTGAGGTAGTCCAGCCGCTCGGGCCCCACGATGGCGCGGCGCAGCGACGTGTGCGCGATGCGGTTGCGCACGACCGTTGGCGATATCCAATCAGAGGGGTACGGGCGGAGCGACTCCGGGCGCACCTGGCGCGCGCCCTTGATGGAGTTTGCCACGCGGAGCTTCTCCACCTCGTAGTTCCAGCGGAAGACGTCCTGCATGAAGCGCGACGCGTGCGAGGGCGTCTTGGGCGGCATGTGCCGCACGCGCCACGCGTTGTCAAACCACACGTCAAAGCCGTACATGCGCAGGTTGAAGAGATAGTCCAGGTCCTCCCCGCGCGATATGGTGGGGTCGAAGCTCACCTTGGTGAAGGCGCTCGCGCCCACGCAGAAGCAGCCGCCGCACACGGTGTTGGAGCGGCTGATGCGCGTGCCGTTGAGCGCCCGGTGCATCCAGTGGTTGAACTCCACGCGCTTGGACCAGTAGCGCTCGGACCAGCGCGGCTTGCCGATGTCTGCGTACGGGGAGTTGCGCTGGTCAAGGTACAGGCCGCTCTTTGCGGCTATCTTGAGGCCCTGGCGCGTGGACATGCCCATGCCGTACGCGGCGTCTATCAGGAAGTTCTCGTTCAGGGCGACCTCGTCGTCGTCCAGGAAGACCACGACGTCGTGGTTGAGGATCGCCGCGACGGCGAGGCCCATGTTGCGGATGGCGCCGTAGCCGCGAAGCGACACGGGGTCGCCGTCGATCCCCGGCACGCAGGCGTCGATGGCCCCGCGGACGAGCGCCGCCTCCGGCGAGCCTATGACCAGCGGGTTCAGGCGCGGATGGTCGCGGCAGATGCCCTCGACGCGGGCACGCGCGCTCTTCTCGCACGACTGGTCGCACACCAGCAGCACGATGACCCGCAGCACGCCGCGCACGCCCTCGAGCGAGTCGAGGCAGGTGGCAAGCTCGGGCACGGGCTTCGTGATGGGCGTCGCGTGATCGTAGACGCCCACCTCGCCAATCCTTGTGGGGGCGTCGCTTTCCGCCCAGTATGAGGGAATGACGATGACTGGATTCAAGGGCCCATCCGCTCCTCCCGGGCCCGCGCCGCAATGCCACGCAAAACCCTGGGAAAACTCCGCACTGACGTGTCTAGATGATACCCGCTCCTATGCCATTTGTGGC
>NZ_JBJEHW010000006.1:0-6894 GCF_051876455.1 Parafannyhessea sp. | reverse complement strand
TAGTCGACCGTCAGGGGGAAGAAGTCGTAGTTCTTGCGCTCCTTCGAGACGACGACCGTCACGTTGACGGTGGAGTCTCCGCAGGACACCAGGCACTCGCCCGTGGCCTGCTTGGCGAGCTCGCCCGTCTCAAGCTTGTAGTGCTTTCCGTAGAGGTCGAACTCGTGCGTTACCTTTGCCATTTTCCTTTTTCCTCTTATCTCCGCCTGCCCCTTTGCAGGCGGGCCGTCATACAAAGAGAGCGCCATGCCGGCGCCCTCCTCTTAACACCTTGTTACTGGATGTTGTCGCGAATGCCGAGGCTCTTGATGAGGCTGCGGTACTCCTCGATGTCCTGCTTCTTGATGTAGGACAGGAGGCGACGACGCTGGCCGACGAGCATCAGCAGGCCACGACGGGTGTGGTGGTCGTGCTTGTGGAACTTGACGTGCTCGGTCAGGCCCTTGATGCGCTCGGTAAGAAGAGCGACCTGGACGGCGGCGGAGCCGGAGTCCTTCTCGTTCTTGCCGTACTGCTTGATGAGCTCGGCCTTGCGCTCCTTGGTGACTGCCATGAAAACCCCTTTCACATAGATACGCCCCGAACTGGGTTGGCCGTCTGGCATTGGGCGGGCCACCAAGTAGGGGGTACGGACTAGGACAGATTACCACGTCGAAGGACGACGCGCGCCCCTTGGCACGAAAATCCGCACGTGGGTGCCAATCACCAGACGGCGCACACATTTGCCCGCCGCGGCGGCGCGTCACAGGCTCAGCATGAACTCGAAGGCCCTGAGCCGCGCGTCCAGGTGCGTGGCCGCCCACACGTGCGCGAGCGATACGAGCTCCGTCGTGGTTTCCACGTCCGCCTCCATCCCGAGGATCTGGTCGAACGTGGACTTGATGAGCGACTGGAGCCGGTCGCGCCCCGAGGGGCCCATGCGCACGGCGCCGGCCACGTCCTTGGCGCAGCTCGAGCACAGCATGCCGCCGGCCCTGGGCGAGAAGAACGAGACGTCCTCGTCGCCACAGAGCGTGCAACGCCTGAGCTCCGGCCTCCAGCCCCCGTGGGCCGTGACCTTGAACGCGTACGCGGCCACCACGAGGTCGAGGCGCTCCTGGTCCGGCGCCTGCTCGCAGGCCGTGAGCGCGCGCGAGCAGATGGCGTACAGGTACGGGTCGCCCACGTCCTCGAAGCAGGTGAGACGCGCCACCTCGCACACGCACGAGGCCGCGCTCACGCGCGCGAGGTCGCCGCGGAGCCCAGCGTGCGGGTTCGCCACGGACGCCTCCGTCACGATGGAGAGGCTCCTGCCCCTCGCCAGGAGGAAGTCCGTCTCGCAGAAGAGCTCCACCCTCGCGGCGAGCCTGCCGCCCGGCTTGAGGGCGCCCTTGGCCACGACGTCCATGCGCTCCCCGTCCTCGGTCAGCAGCGTGAGGATGAGGTCCTTCTCGCCCAGCTGGGCCCTGTGGTCGAGGACGATCGCCTTGGTCCGGATGGTCCTTCTTCCTGCCATGGTTCGCGGCTACTCCTCGTAGTCGTAGCCGAGGCGACGGATCTCGTTCTGGTCGCGGCGCCACTGCGGCTGCACGCGCACCTGGATGTCGAGGTAGGCCTTCGCGTCGAACAGGCGCTCGATGTCCTTGCGCGCCTGCGTGCCGATGCGCTTGACCATGGAGCCGCCGCGGCCGATCACGATGCCCTTCTGGCTCTCGCGCTCGACGATGATCGTGGCGCGGATCGAGGCGTGGCCGTCCTTGGCCCAGTCGATGTCGTCGCAGATGACGCCCACGGAGTGCGGCACCTCCTGGCGCAGGTTGAGGAGGACCTTCTCGCGGATGAACTCCGCCACGAGCTCCTCGTCCGTGGCGTCGCAGTCCATGTCCTCGGGGAACCAGCGCGGGCCCTCGGGCAGGTGCTCCGCCACCATCGACACGAAGGCGTCCACGTTGAAGCCCTCGCGCGCGCTCACGACGATGCTGTCGTCGAAGCGCGCCAGGGCGGATGCCGCCTCGAGCTGGGTCGTGACCTGCTCGGGCTTGGCGAGGTCCGCCTTGGTGATCACGAGCAGCTTGTACGGGGCGTCAGAGGCGTCCACGTGGCGGGCGACCCACTCGTCGCCCCTGCCGACGGGCTTGGTCGCGTCCACGAGGAACGCCGCCACGTCCACGTCCGCGAGCTCTCCCAGCGCCACCTTGTTGAGCTCCTTGCCCAGGGCGTCCTTGGGCTTGTGCAGCCCCGGCGTGTCCACGATCACGATCTGCGCGTCGGGCCTGTTGACGACCGCGCGCATGCGGCGCCGCGTGGTCTGCGCCACGGGGCTCGTGATGGCCACCTTGCCACCCACCGCCGCGTTCAGGAGCGTCGACTTGCCGACGGAGGGCCTGCCCACGAGCGCGACGAAGCCGCTCCTGAACGGCGCCCCGTCCTTCTCGCCCACCTGGGCGTCCGTGTTCTTGATGTCGTCCAATGCAACCCCCTTGGGTCGTGTGGGTTTGTGGTCTTGGGATTCTTGGGATGCGGCGCCTCGCGGCACGCGCCTAGCGGGCGAGAAGGACGAGCAGCGCGTGGCCGTAGACGCAGAGCCCGGCGATGGCCGCTGCGATGCTGAGGAGCCACGACGCGGCCGCCGCGATGTCCTTGGCGCGGCCGGCGAGCGGGTGGAACTCCGGGGAGACGAGGTCGACCACCGTCTCGATCGCGGTGTTTATGAGCTCCGCCGCGAGCACCATGCCGCAGCACACCGTCACTACGGCCCAGTCCGTGGGGCCGATGCGCAGCACGATGCCCATCACGATGGCGAAGGCCGCTCCGCCGAGCATGACCTTGATGTTGCGCTCCTGGCGCACCGCGGTGCGGAAGCCCTGCAGCGCGAAGAGGAAGCTCCTCCTGAAAGACGGATGGCTTGGCGTCCGCCCGGGGATCATGGTCACTCACCGTCCCTGTGGCGCGTGAGCGTCACGTGGTCGATCGCATGGTCGGTCTTGATCTTGGCGAGGAGCTCGTCCTCGCGGGCCTCCATGACCTCCGCCTCGGCGTCCTCCAGGTGGTCGTAGCCCAGGAGGTGCAGCGTGCCGTGCACGAGCAGCAGCCGGCACTCGTCCGCCGCCGTCGTGCCGAAGCCCTTGGCCTGGCGCGCGATGTAGTCCGGCGCGAGCACGATGTCGCCCAGCTCGCAGGGCTCCCCGGGTGCGAGGTCCGGGTCGTCCGGGCGCTCGCACTCGAGCGAGAGCACGTCCGTCGCGCGGTCCTGGCCGCGCCACTGGAGGTTGAGCTCCCGCATCCGCCCGTCCGACACGACCGATATGGACACCATGCAGGGGCGCTCCACGCCCTCGCTCGAAAGCACGAGGTCGATGTCGTCGCGCATCTCCTGCTCGCTCAAGGGGCTGGACACGCCCTCCTCGAGCACGACGTCGTAGCTATTCTCCATCATGAACCGCCCTCCTTGGGGGACGCTGGCGCTCGGTGCGCTCGGCCCTATCATACGCGTCGACGATGCGCGCCACCAGCGAGTGCCGCACGATGTCGTTGCGGCCCAGCTCCACGAAGGCGATGTCGTCCACGCCCGCGAGCACGGAGCGCGCCGAGTCGAGCCCGCTCCTGCCCGGCAGGTCGCGCTGGGTGACGTCGCCCGTCACCACGAACTTGGACCCGAAGCCGAGCCTCGTGAGGAACATCTTCATCTGGTCGGGCGTGGTGTTCTGGGCCTCGTCCAGGATCACGAAGGCGTCGTTGAGGGTGCGCCCGCGCATGAACGCGAGCGGCGCGATCTCGACCACGCCCTGCTCCACCAGCGCGTTCGCCTTCTCGGCGTCCGTCATGTCGAACAGCGCGTCGTAGAGCGGCCGCACGTAGGGGTCGAGCTTCTCCTCCAGCGTGCCGGGCAGGTAGCCGAGCGACTCCCCCGCCTCCACCACGGGCCTCGTGAGCACGATGCGCCCGACCTCGCGGCGCTTGAGGGCCGCCACGGCCATCGCCATCGCGAGGTACGTCTTGCCCGTGCCGGCGGGACCCAGGCCAAAGGTGATCGTGTTGTCCCGGATGGCCTCCACGTAGCGTTCCTGCCCCTCCGTCTTGGGACGGAGCGGGCGCCCGCGGTAGGTGAGGAGGACGTCGCCCACGGGCTTCTCGCCCTGCCTCGCGCCGTGCGCGACCTGCCCGATGACGAGGTCGACGTCCTCGGAGGTGGGTGCGCCGCCGGCCTCGATGTCGCGGATGAGCCGCGTGAACACCGCGACCACCGCGTCCGCGTCCTCCGTGGGGCCAATCACGCTCACCTGGTTGCCGCGCACGGTGACTATGGCGTCGAACGCGTCCTCGATCCTGCGCAGGTGCGTGTCGGCGGGACCCATGAGCAGCGTCGGGTCTACGGTGTCCGGTATGGTGAGCCTGATGTGGGTGGGTTCCATGTTCCTCCAAGCGCGGGTGTCCTCGCACCCCATGATAGCCGCTTTCCTAGCCCGGGCGCCCCGCCCGCGGGGCGGCTACGCCGGGGTTGTGGTGCAGTCGAGCGTGCCGTCGGGCAGCACGGCGCGCGCCCTCGCGCGCACGAGGGAGTCGAGCGGGTAGGCGGGATCGACCAGCGCGTCGAAGAGCCCGCCCGTGACGCCGCGGCCCGGGTACTGCACGACGACGAGCTCGTCCGAGCCCACGTGCGCGCTCGCCTGCTCGTGGCGCATCCGCGCGGCAAGGTCGCGCATGCGGCGGCCGCGGTCGGCGATGACGTGGGGGTCGACCTGCCCGGGCGCCGTCGCCGCGGGCGTGCCAGGACGCCTGGAGTAGCGGAACACGTGCATCTTCGCGAAGGCCATGCGCTCGCAGAACGCGAGCGACTCCTCGAAGTCCGCGTCCGTCTCGCCGGGGAAGCCCACGATGAGGTCCGTGCCCAGCGCGATGCCCGGCACGAGCTCGCGCGCGCGGTCGACCACGCCCGAGAAGAACGCGGTGTCGTACACGCGCCCCATGCGGCGCAGCGTCGCGTCGCAGCCGGACTGCAGGCACACGTGCAGGAAGGGGGCCACGCGCTCGCCGCCGGCCGCCATGGTCCGGAGCAGCTCGTCCGTCACGTCGGGCGGCTCGATGGACGAGAGCCTGACGCGCTCCACGTCGGTCTTGCTGAGGAGAAGGTCGAGCAGCCCCGGCAGGGACATCGCCTTGCCGTCCTCCCCCACGGCGCGGAAGCGCCCGAGGTTGATGCCCGTGAGCACGACCTCGCGCGCGCCTCGCGACACGCTCTGGCGCACCCGCGAGACGACCTCCCCCGCGTCCATGGATCGCGACCTGCCGCGCGCCTTCCAGACGATGCAGTACGTGCAGCGGTTGTCGCAACCGTCCTGGATCTTGATGCCCGGGCGCATGCGGCCGGTGGGCGTGGGCGTGAGGCTCGCGACGGCGTCCGCGCAGGACGCGTCCGGCGCGATGCCGAGCCGCTCGAGCACCGTGGACGCGACCGCGGCCTTGTTGCCCTGCACGACGACGTTCTCGGCTATCTGGCTGAGCTCGCTGGAGAAGAGGTTCGCGACGCAGCCCGTGGCCACGACGACGGGCCGCTGCGGGCGCGTGGCCGCGTGGCGGACGGTCTTTCTGGTCTTGGCCTCCGCCTCGCCCGTGACCGCGCAGGTGTTGATCACGATGGCGTCGGCCTCGTCCTCCCCGACGAGCCTGCAGCCGTGCCGCTCGAGCTCGGCCGCTATGACGTCGGCCTCGACCCGGTTGACCCTGCAGCCGAGGTTGACGATGGCGACGCGCGCGATGCCGGCCCCGCTCACTTGGACCTGCTGCGACGGCCGCGGTGCTTGAACTTGGGCTTCCTGGGCTCGGCGTTGGCACCCGCCTCCGCATGTGGGGCCCCGTCCTTCTCGCCCGCCTGCGCGGACGCCTTGGCGTCGGCACGGGACGAGACGATGTCGCGGATGTCCTCGAGCTCGTCGGGGGTGAGGCCCTTGGGCGGCACGACCTCCACGACGGCTATCAGGCTGCCGCGCGCCGTGGTGCCCATGCGGGGCATGCCCATGCGCTCGATCCTGATCTGCTCGCCATAGCGGCAGCCGGCCGGGACCTCGACCACGACGTCGTCGCCCTCGAGGATGCCGTCCATGTGGACCGTCGTGCCCACGATGGCCTCGAGCGAGTCGACGGTCACGCGGCAGAAGAGGTCGTCGCCCTGGCGCTGGAACGTCTTGTCCTCCGCGACCTCGACGCGCACGACGAGGTCTCCGGACGCGTCGCCGCGGATGCCGGCCTCGCCCTTGCCCTTGACCCTGAGGCTCTGACCGGAGTGGACGCCCGCCGGGACCTCGACGTCGACGGTCTCGCGCGACGGGGTGCGGCCCTGGCCCTCGCAGGTCTCGCACGGCTTGTCGACGACCTTGCCGGAGCCGCCGCAGGCGGGGCAGGTCGTCTGGGTCTGCATCTGACCGAAGATGGTGCGCTGGACCTCCACGACGCGGCCGGTGCCGTGGCACTTCTCGCACGTCTTGACGTGGCCGCCCTCGGCGACGCCCGTGCCGTTGCAGTCGTCGCACGGCGCAAGGCGGTCGTAGGCGATGGTCTTGGTGCAGCCGGCCGCCGCCTCTGCGAGCGTAATCTTGAGCGTGATGCCCATGTCGCGGCCACGGGTGCGCGCCGTGGCACCGGATGCGCCGCCCTGCCGGCCGCCGCCGAAGAACGAGTCGAAGATGTCGTCGATGCCGAAGCCGCCGCCGAAGATATCGGACATGTCGACGTAGTCCGAGCCGAAGCCGCCCGGGCCCTCGGCCGTGCCGTAGCGGTCGTAGTTGGCGCGCTTGCGCTCGTCCGACAGCACGGAGTAGGCCTCGTTGACCTCCTTGAACTTCTGTTCCGCGTCCGGCGCCTTGTTGACGTCAGGGTGCAGCGTGCGCGCCTTCTTCAGGAACGCGCGCTTGATCGTCT
>NZ_JBJEHW010000005.1:5308-29825 GCF_051876455.1 Parafannyhessea sp. | reverse complement strand
AGGTACAGCCTATGGAACTTGTGATTGCGCTCGTCAATCTGGCCACCGCAGTGGTCGGGCTGCTCAGCAAAGTCGTCAAGCCCAGGTCCAAAGCTCGAAGGAGGCGTCAAAAAACGCGCCGGTAGCGGCAACTACCGGCGTAAGCAATAACGGCGTCGCCTAGCCCACATCGAAGGCTTGCCGTTGGGTACATGATACCCCCGCCCAGAGACTTCCAAACCGATGGCAAGGGGACCATTCGTTTTCTACAGCAGGTGCAGGACACCCCTGACCAGGCGCTCGAAGTCGTCCGCGTGACGGTCGGCCTCCTCCAGCACGCTCTCGTGCGTGACGGTGGAATCGCCGGACTCATTGGCGGCAAGCGTCAGGCCGAGCACGTTCATGCCCAGCGCGTGCGCCATAATGACCTCGCACACCGTGGACATGCCCACGTAGCTCACGCCCAGGCCCTTGAGCATGGCGACCTCCGCCGGGGTCTCGAAGGTGGGTCCAAGCATGCCCGCATAGACGCCCTCCTCCACCGTGATGCCGGCATCGTCCGCCACGCCGCGCGCCAGCGTGCGCAGGTACGGCGTGTAGGCGTCAGCCATGCCCACAAAGGGCGTGTCAAGCTCGCGCACGTGGTCCCACTCAGCGAGCGGGTTCCTGCCTGTGAGGTTGATCTGGTCCGTCAGGATGCCCAGGCCCTTGTGCGCGTTGCCGGGGATGCAGCCGGTCGCGCACGCGAAGATGATGTCGCGGCAGCCCAGGTGGTGGGCATGGCGCACCAGAGAGGTGACCTCCGCGGCGCTGTAGCCCTGGTACAGGTGCACGCGACCGGGGTACACGACCACAGGCACGCCGTCGATGCTGCCGATGGTCGCCTCGAACTTGTGGCCGCTAATGGGGCGCGCCTCCTTGGGGAAGCCCTCGATCTCGTGATAGTCGATGCGGCGGACGGGCTTCACGAGCTGCGCCAGGTGGCCGAGCCCCGACCCCAGCACGATCGCGACCGGATGCTCGACGGACGGCCTGCAGCTTTCGACGACGTCTTCGGTAACCACGCAGATACCTTCTTCCTCCAAGAGGCGCGCAAACACGCCCGTGCCCTGGGTCAGCTTTCCCGTATACGTTCCATCGTAGATGACTCCCACGCCGCAGGAGGGGCTCTTCGCCTTCAGAATCGCAAGCGGCGCGGGATGTGCGTGCACCTTGTCGAGGGAGATCCGCGCGCCGCGCGCAAAGTCGTCCGTCACGTCCGTGCCGTCGCGCAGCATCACGCGGCCGTCGCGCTGCTCCGCGGGCGGGCGCGGAACGGGCAGCCCGCTGGCGGATTCCGGGCACACGCCCACCACGTCCACCTTGCCGCACAGCTCGCGCACGGCGGCGTTGGGCTTCGCTCCCCCGTCGTACCGGCACGCGGTGCCGCGCAGGCACTCGCTCACTATGACGCGCATGGCCACCTCCCCCGTAAGGTCTGCCAACGATTATGGCACGACCCCCGAACGAGAAAAACCGCCGCCTCGGTCGGCGCTGCCTCGGGCACGCCCGCGGCATACGGAACGAGGGCCCCGGAACTTCCGAGGCCCTCGCGAGGATGGCTCATGTCCTTCTCGCCCGCGGTGGGCGTTGTGGGTGTGCCGCCCTTAGGCGACCAGGGAGACCATGTTCACCTTGGCGTTGCAGAGCAGCTTGTTGACGTAGTTGGTCCACTCGGTCGTGATCTTGGTCTGGTTGGTGGAGTACTCCTGGTACGCGACGTAGTAGGCAGCCTGCGCGGCCTCGTACGTGGCGGAGGTGGAGGTGATGGTGTAGCTCTTCAGAGCGGTCTCGTAGGTGCCGCCCTTGCCGGTCCAGGTGCCCTTGGAGGCATCCCACTCGTCGCCGGCGAGATTGATGATGTACTTGGCGTAGTCCGCGCTTGCGGTCTGGGTGTTGCCGTCGGAGGGAGCCGTGGGCGCCGTGGGGGCGCTGACGGACTTGGTCTTGACGACCTTGTTGCGCAGCTTCTGCATGAGGGCGGACTGCTTCACGAGCGCCTTGACCGTGGACTCGCTCATGCCGTAGTTGGAGGCGATGGTGGCGTAGTCGCTGGAGCCCAGCGTGGACTCGGCGTAGGACTTCATCTCCTTGGAGGAGACGGTGAGGCCCTTCTCCTTGGCGGCCTGCTCGATGATCTGGGAGCGCGCGTAGGACAGGACGCCGTCCGTGGACGGGATCTTGTACGTGCCGTCGCTCTGCTTCTGCGCGCTGAGCGAGGACGTGCTGTTGATGACGTCGCGCACGGTGACCTTGTAGGTCTTGCCCTTGTAGGTGTAGGTGGCCATCGTGGCGTCGAGGTCGCTCTTGGAGACGGTGGTCTTGCCGCTCACGGCACCGCTGCCGGAAGACGCGGCCCCGCCAAACGCGAAGTAGCCGATGCCCAGGCCGACGGCGAGCGCGACGATGGCGCACACCAGCGGCACCACGAACTTGGGAAGCGGCTTCTTGGCCTTGGGAGCGGCCTTCTTGGTCGACTTTGCGGCCTTCTTGGCAGCCTTCTTGTCGGACTTGTCGTTCTTCTCGCCAGCCTTGTCGGCCTTCTTGTCGGACTCTGCGGTCTTCTCGACCTCGTCCTTCTCGTCCTTAGCGTCCTTGGGAGTGGACTCCATGCTCATACCTCCAGAAACCGTGGGGCCGCATGGCCCTGACGACGAAACCACTTGACTCTACTACAAAACGCGCGCGGGCACCCTGCGATGCCCGCGTTCGCCACCCAGGCCACACGCTCTGTCAAAACATGAAGGCGACCTTATGGGAGAAGAACGTGCCCCCTACCGGCCGCCACGCCGCGGGTGCGGCTACTTCTCCGTCGCGGCGTCGATGATCTCCTGCGAGAGGCGCTTGACATAGTCGCGACCGTTCTTGGCGTCGAACGACACGCGCTCGACCAGCGCATCGCGCACCTTGTCGGATATCGTGCCGCGCGCGAACTCGCCCAGGGCCACCAGCATGTCGTGGTACTCGGGGTCGCCGTGGTAGCACTGCACGGACTCGGCCAGCAGCGGCCACACGGACTCGGAAAGGCGCGCGGAGTGGCTGCCCACCTCCGCGAGGAACTTGAAGGCCGCGAGCCTCACGATGGCGGAGTCCTCGTCGAACAGGGACGACTCCGCGCCCTCGAGGGCGCCCTCCGTCGCGTCCGCGTCCACGGTCGCGATCGAGGTGAGGGCCTCGAGCACCTGCCAGCGGGTCTGCGCCTCCGGGCGCTCGAGGGCGTCCACCAGGTCGCTCACGTAGGGCAGCACGGCCTCGGGGCTCGCCTTCGCGATGGCGGCCACGATCTTGGAGGCCTCCTGCCTGCCGCGGCGACGCGGCCCCCCGAGCTGGCTCACAAGCAGCTCCAGGCTCTTCTCGTCCGCGGTCTTGCTATCCTCTGCCATGGCGGCCTTCCTTCCTACGCGCTACTCGCGGAACCCGTCGACCATGACGGTCCCGCTCTTGCTGTCCTGATGAATGTCGATAAAGCCCAGCTTGGAGGCCTCGCGCAGCAGCGTGGAGAACGACCGGTAGCCGTAGCTGCGCTCCGAGAACTGCGGGCGCTTGCGCTTCATGGTGTCCTTGAGGCGCGACGCCAGGATGGCGCTGTCGCTTTCCGCCTGCAGTGCGTCGATGGTCTCGAACAGGAGCTGGTAGCAGGGGTGCTTCTCGGGCGCCACGCGCGACGCGAAGTCGGGCACGCCGCTCGTGTGCACGATGTCCTCGTAGAACAGGAACTCGTCGCACACCTCGGCCAGAAGCGGGCTCGTGGACTGCTTCATGCCCACGCCGATGACCGTCTTGCCAAACTCCTTCAGCTTGGTCACGAGGGGCGAGAAGTCCGAGTCGCCGGACAGGATGGCGAACGTGTCGATGTGGTCCTTCGTGAGGCACATCTCCATCGCGTCGACCGAGAGCCTGATGTCCGCGGAGTTCTTGCCCGTGTACGCGCGGTCCGGGATCTCGATCAGCTCGATGCCCAGCTCGTGCAGGGGCGTTATGGCGTCCTCGAAGCGCTGCCAGTCGCAGTACGCCCGCTTTGCGGTGATGCGACCCTTGTCTACCAGGCGCTCCAGGATGCGCTTCACGTCAGGCCTGGGGCCCGGCTCCTGGTGCCCGTTCTTCTTGCGCTTGCCGGTTCCAAGCGCGAGGTTCTCGTAGTCTATAAGAACTGCCAGAGAGCTCTGGCTGGATTCACTCATGTATCACTTGCCTTTCGAACGCTTGCGCGGCGCCCCCTTCGCCTTGTCGGGGCTCCCCTGGGGGGAGTCGTCCGCGACGCTGATGACCTCGGGCATGGGGGTGCCGTCCCTCTTGGCGCGACGCACGGCCTCGGCATGGCTGCCGTCCTGCGCGCGACGCAGCTGGTCCTTATTTACCCTAAAGGCCTTGTCGTGAAACTTCCACGGGCCCACGCTCTCGCCAAAGTCCATCTTGAGCGAAGCGATGGCGCCGGCCATCGCGCCTATGGGGATGCCCGCGACCAGCGTGAGGCCCGTGAGGCCGATGAGCGCGGACACGAGCACGCCCACGCCCAGGATCTTGAAATTGGCCATCCAGTACTCGCGCTTGGTGACGCAGCCCTTGGCGAGCTCGCTGCCGATGCGCACGCCGATGATGATGCCGAGCAGGAACAGCATCACGGCCACGATTGCGAGCGCGAAGGCTCCGTTGCCGCCCAAGCTATGCCTCCCCGTTCTGGCTCGCCGTGCGCGTGTGGCTCACGAGCTGCACGCGCTTGCCGCGTCCCGGCGCGGCTGCGGCACGGGAGGGCGCGTCCTTCTCGCCCGAGGCGTCCTTGTCCACGTAGCCGCCGTCATCCGCGTCCAGGAGCGACCAGTCGAGCCCGGCCGCCGTGGCCTCGCCCTCGTCCTGGTACAGGAGGGTGATCGCCTGCGTGCCCAGCTTGGAGCCGCCGATCTGGCACAGCACGTCGTACAGGTTGAACGCCGTGTCCGCGCCGGGCAGGTCCACGCCCACGTCCTCCGCGTCCCTGAGCGCGAGGCCGATGTCCTTGCGCATGTGCTCGCTCAGGAAGCCGGGGCGGTAGTCGCCCACCACGGACTTGGGCGCCAGCTTCTCCAGCGCGGCCGAGTCGCCCATGCCCTGGCTCAGCACGTCGACCACCTGGTCGAGGTCGAGCCCGGACTGGCGCGCCAGCGCGAGCGCGTCCGCATAGCCCACCATGCACGACGCGAGCGACACCTGGTTGCAGAGCTTGCAGGTCTGGCCGTCGCCCGGCCTGCCCAGGTAGTGGATGCTCCCCGCAAAGGTGTTCAGCACGGGGAGAAGGACCTTGGCATCCACCTCGGTGGCCCCCATCATGAGCGTGAGCGTGCCGTCCTCGGCACCCTGCTGGCCGCCCGTCACTGGGCAGTCCACGGCGTGCTTGTTCACGACCTCGGCGGCGTCGTGCAGCTCGCGCGCGAGCGTGGGCGAGCTCGTGGTGAGGTCGACCATCCAGGCGCCCTTGGGCGCGGCGTCCAGGATGCCGTCCTTGCCCAGGTAGACGTCCTCCACGTCGTTGGGGTAGCCCACCATGGTCAGGATCACGTCCGCGTCCCTTGCCGCGGCGGCGGGGGTGTCGGCCCAATGGGCGCCCGCCTCCACCAGGGGGTCGGCCTTCTCCTTGGTCCTGTTGTGGACCGTCAGGTCAAAGCCGGCGTCAAGAATGTGACGGGCGATCGGGGCACCCATGATGCCGGTGCCCACGAGCGCCACCTTGCGAACGCGAACGAATGCCATGTAAATCCCTTCGAGACGCGGCCGGGCTAGGCGCCCGCGCCGCCCTTCCTCACCTTGCGGGCGATCCTGTCCGTAAGGGACATCTTCTCCCTGCGGTCCGTGCCCCAGAACACCAGGGCCACCATGCCGGGGCCCACGTGGCTGCCCAGGATGGGCGACACGGTGCTGTGGATGATCGCCACGTCCTCGCAGCCCTTCTCCTTGCGGACCTCCTTCTCGAGCCAGTCCGCGTCCTTCTGGGCGTCCGTGCTCACGATCGCGAGCGGGAGCGTCGTGTCGTGGGCGTAGTTGTCGCGGAAGTCCTGCAAGATCGCGCGCAGGGCCTTCTTGCGGCCGCGGCACATGCCGCGCAGCGTGAGGGCGCCGTTGGTGTCATAGGACAGCTCGGGCTTGATGTCGAGCTTGCCGCCCACGTTGGCCGCCGCGGGGGGAATGCGCCCGCCCGCCGCCAGCGCGTCGAAGCTGTCAAGCGTGAAGTAGCCGTGCACGAAGTAGCGCGCGTCGCAGGCCCAGTCGTACAGCTCCTTGGCGGAGAGCCCGTTTGCCGCCTGGCGCACCACCTCGATGGCCAGCAGCTCGCCCGCGGCGGAGTCGCACTTGTTGTCCAGCACGTAGATCTCGAAGTCGGGATACTCCTTCTTCACCATCTCGGCCGCCTGGCGCGCCGCGTTGATGGATGAGGAGAGTCCCTCGGACAGGCCCATGTACATAGTGGGCGTGCCCTCCTCGGCCGCGCGCTTGAAGAACTCGTAGTACTTGCCCGGCGTGACCGCCGCGGTCTTGAAGTGCACGTCCGGGTGCTTGCGCATGTACTCGTAGAACTCGTGCGGGTCGCTGGTGCGCCACATGTCGTCCACGTGCTCGCCGTCGGGCCCCACGTACGAGAACGGGATGACCTCGACCCCAAGCTGCTCAACCACGCCGGGCGCGAAGTCCGACGTGGAGTCCACGATGATCCTGACGTTTCGCCTTTGATGATACGCGCGGCCGGCGCTTTGGACGCCGGCCGGCACGTCAGAGGCGTTGGTGGAAGAACCCTGCTTCTGATCCATCAGCTTATGACCTCGCTAAGCGTTACGCGTCCTCGGACTCGAGGCGCGGCTTGATGATTCCGTATCCTCCATTATGACGGTGGTAGATAACGTTCACCAGCCCGGTCGCAGCATTTTCAAACACGTAGAAGTCGTGTCCGAGCAGGTCGGTCTGCACAAGCGCCTGCTCCTCGGTCATCGGCTTGAGGTCGATGTACTTCTCGCGAACCAGCACGTCGTCGTCCTCGGGCTCCTCCGGGGTCGGCTCGATCAGGTCCGCCAGGTCCTTCACGTGCTCGGGCTCCGAGATGACCGCGCGCTGCTTCTTGTCGATCACGCGGGTCTTGTACTTGCGGAGCTGGCGGGTGACCTTCTCGGCCGCCTCGTCGATGGCCGCGTACATGTCGGAGCTGCTCGCCTCCACGCGCACCACGTAGTCGCGCACGAAGACCGTGACCTCGCACATCTTGCGGTCGGGGTTCGACGGGTTCTTGTCAACGCGCAGCACCACGTCGCAGCTCATGGGCTTGATATCGAATACCTTGAGCGCGTCGCCAACCTTCTCGTTCACGTGTTCCCGCATGGAGTCGGACACGGAGACCTTGCGCCCGGAAATCTTGATATCAGCCATCAGTGCCTCCCACTATCGCGTCTTCTGCTCTTTGGAGCACTTGCGTACCCTATTAATACCCAATGGTGCCGACGATCGCGTGTCATATTCGACAGTCGGTACGTTTCCGTAAAGATTGGGAAAAGCTCTGGACGCAGGCGAGAAGAACGCGTCGCCTCGCCCTCCGGCGCTAGATGCTCGCGGCGTTGGAGCCGGTCGTCAGCCCGCCGGCGCCCACGGACGCCGTCGTCCCGTCCGCCGTGTCCATCGTTCCCGCCGGGACGTTCTGCACCTGCGTGCTCGAGTCCAGGTTCTTCTGGCCGTTGACCCAGCGCTTGCGTATGAGGGCCATCACGCCGTTGCCGTCGATCTTCGTGAGGGCGCTCGTCAGGGCCTTGGACAGCTCCGCGTTGTCGCTCGAAACGGCCACGCCGCGCTCAACCGGGGCGTCGAGCGTGCCCGCAAAGCTCGCCTCGGGATAGCTTTCCTGCAGGTAGAAGCCACAGTAGGCGTCGCAAAGCACGTAGTCCACCTTGCCGGACGTGAGCGCCGCAAAGGCGGAGTTCAGGTCGTCGTAGCTCTTGACGGTCATCGTGAGGCCCGTCTTGCCGAGCGCGGTCTGCGACACGGACGCCGCCTGCACGCCCACGGTCTTGGACGAGAGGTCCTCCACCTTGGCCACGCCCGTGCTCCCGTTGTGGAAGAACGCGGACGCCGTCTGCACGTAGTTGCCCACGACGCTCGAGCCGCTCACGTCGCCCTTGGAGGCACCCATCACCACGTCGCACGAGCTGCCAAGCTTTGCCGAGTCGGAGCTCACCTTCACGAAGCGGACCTTGAGCCCCAGCTCGTCCGCAAGCGCCTCCGCCACGTCCACGTCGATTCCGTACGCCTTGCCCGACGCCTCCACAAAGAGCGGCGCACCTTCGGAGTCCGGGTCGATGCCCACCGTGAGGTAGTTCTTCTCGACCGTGTTCGTGACCTTGGGGGACAGCGCCGCCGTCTTCTTGGCGAGTGACTCGGCCACGCTCGCCTGCGTGCCGCCCAGCTGCGAGAGCGGGTTGGAGCACCCCGCGAGCAGCACCGCAAGCGACGCCGCCGCCGTGGTGCAGAAGGTCCTGCGGCTGATGGCTCGTGCGTCTGCTCTTCTCATCGTGCTACCTCGCGTTCCGTCGTGGTCCAGGCGTCCCACCCAGCTGACCTGGTATTTGACCCCACACTCGCGCACCGGGGCCGTCGCTTCGGGGCTGCTCGGCCCCCCACTGTTGGCCCTCTCGCCCGTGGGGCCGGATGCCCCAAATGTGGCGGGCGGTGCGACTTGCTTCTAGGACGAGCCATGCTCGCTCGGCCGCGCACGCCCGAGCTTACGTGGATCCCTTTGGCCTCGTCTGCCATGGACTAGGGGACTGGCCCCGCAACCACAGACCTGGATGGAACGTCCCGAGTATACCAATTCTCGTTGTATTTACGCACGTCGGCGGTCCAGAACTACCACACACGGGCCAATGCGCATGCGCTCACCTCCCCCGCGCCGCGCCGCAGGAGCGCCCGAGCGGCCTCGCGCGCCGTCGCGCCCGTGGTGATCACGTCGTCCAGGAGCAGCAGGTTGAGGCCCCGCACGTCGTCCACCACGTCCACCGATCCCGCCAGGTTGAGCGCGCGCTCGCTTCGCCCAAGCTCGCGCTGGTCCCGCGCGGAGCGCCTGGCCAGCACGTCCACGAGCGGTAACCCCGCGGCGGCCGAGAAGTGCGCGGCCACGCGCTCCATGTGGTCGAACCCGCGGCGGGCGTAGGCCTCGGCCGTGGCGGGGACGAAGCACACGCCGTCGAGCGCCGCCGCGTCGAAGCGCGGCCGCCCGTCCGCGCGGGGCCAGGCGGAGGCCTCCTCGAGCGAGGTCAGCATGGCCGCCGCGATCACGGGCGCCATGCGCCGCTCCCCCTCGTCCTTGTAGCAGGTAATCATGCGCGCCGCCACGCCAGAGAACGGCAGGCAGCACACGGTGGTGGCCAGCTCCCAGTCGCGCTTGCACTCCGTGCAGGTGAGCCATCCAAACGGCGCGCCGCACACGGGGCACGCCCACCGCTGCTCGATCCACGGCATCCGGCTGCGACAGTCCCCGCACAGAAGCTCCCCGGGCATGTCGCAGCCCACGCAACGCGTAGGCCACAGGAGCTCCTGGATGCCCTCCGCGGCCTCCGCGCAAAAGTCTTGGTATCCCAAAACGCACACGACCCTCCGGCGCTAGGCGCGGGGGGTCGCGGTGTGGCTTCATGATAGCACCCTGCGGACGCGCAGTCCATGGCCTGACGTGGGAAAAGGCGCGCTTTCGGCGCCGCCGGGGCGCCGCTACGGACGGTGGGCGAGCAGCTCGTTCGCGTTTCTCCAGCAGGCGTCGTACGTGGCCTGGCGCGAGTGGCCCGCCTCGGCGCGGACGTCCGCCAGGCGGCTCACCGTGAGCGCGACCATGGCCGGCTCGCACTCCTCGCCGCGCAGCGGGACGGGCGCCATGTAGGGGGCGTCGGTCTCCGTCAGCAGGAGCCGCTCGGGGCAGATGGCCGCCGACTCGCGGATGTCGTCCGAGCGGTTGAAGGTCATGGCGCCGCCAAAGGCGATGTGGCACCCAAGCTCCACGAAAGGCGCCATCACGTCGGGCCCCTGCGTGAAGCAGTGCAGGTCGCAGCCGCGGGCGGGGAGGCCCTCCTGGGACAGGACCCTGGCCGCGAGCACGTGCGCCGAGTTCTTCTCGTCCTCGGGGTTGTCGCGGATGTGCAGCTCGACGGGCAGGTCGCGCTCGTGCGCGATCCTCAGCTGCGCGCGAAACGCCTGCTCCTGCACGTCCGCGGGCAGCTCGTTGTAGGGGCCGAAGTCGAGGCCGATCTCGCCCACGCCCACGCAGCGCGGGCTGTCGAGAAGGACGTCGAGCCTGGCCAGCGCCTCGGCCGTGAGCTCGGCCGCGCCGTAGGGGTGGGCTCCGGCGACGATGCGCACGTTGTCCACGAGCGCGGGCACGTCCGCGGGGAACGCGGGCGGCACGAGGCCGTGCTCCGCGCACTCGTCCAGGCGCTGGGCGGCGCGCTCCACCTGCTCGTCCAGCCAGGAAAGCATCGCCTGTGCCGTGGGGAACTTGCGCGGGATCTCGTCGACCGGGTCGACGGGGACCACCAGCAGGCGCACCCCGGCGAGCGCCGCGCGGCAGATGGCGACGGACGCGTCATGCTTGTGGAAGCTCGTGAGGTGACCGTGCGAGTCCGCGATGGGCGCGAGCGGCACGGGGAGGGGCTTGGGACGGCCCTTGCGGTCGTGGAAGAGCTCGCCGTCCTCGAGCGTGAGGGCGTCCATGCCCAGGATCTCCTGCGGCATCAGCCCTCGCCTCCCGTGGGGAGCGCGGCCGCGAGGCGGATGAAGTCCGTCGTGCCGAGCTTCTCCGCGCGCGTGGTGGGCGCGATGCCCGTGGATTCGAAGGCCGCATCGAGCGCCTGCTTGGAGAAGCCCGAGGACGACATGGAGTTCCTGATGGTCTTGCGACGCTGCGCGAAGGCGGCGTCGATCACGCTCCTGGCATGGGCGAGCTGGGCCTCCGTCAGGGGGGCACCCGTCTGTGGGTCGAGTGCCAGCTCGCGGTCGATGCGCACGACCGCGGAGTCGACGTGGGGAGGCGGCATGAAGTTGCCGGGCGACACCTCGAAGCGGCCGGTGACGCGGCCGTAGAGCGAGAGCTTGGCCGTGTAGGCGCCGTAGGTCCTGCCGCCGGGTCGCGCGGAGATCCTGTCCGCGACCTCCGCCTGCACCATCACGACGGCGCGGCGGACGGAGGGCATCCGCTCGAACGTCTGGAGGATGATCGTGGCCGCGACCTGGTAGGGCAGGTTCGAGACGAGCATGGTGGGGCTGGGGTCGAGCCCCTCGATCCCGAGCGCGTCGACGGCCTCGCGCAGGCGCGGCGCGTCGACCTTGAGCGCGTCGCCCATCAGGAGGGCGAAGCGCTCGGAGTCGCGGGAGCAGGTCTCCCCCAGAACGGGCGCGAGCGTCCGGTCGGCCTCGACGGAGCACACGGCCCCGGCGTGGCGCAGCAGCGCCACGGTCAGGGTCCCGATGCCGGGTCCGACCTCAAAGACCACGTCCTTCTCGCCCAGCTCGGCGAGGTCGAGGATGCGCGTGATGACCGAGTCGTTGACCAGGAAGTTCTGCCCGAGGCGGTGCTTTGTGTAGAGCCCGAACTCGTCCAGGACCGAACGCGTCTGCGTGGGGTTGGCGAGCCAGGAGCTGGGCGCCTGCGCCATGGCCGCTACTTCTTGGCGAGGCGCGGGAAGAGCGCGTCGCCCTTGGTGACGGGGAGGCCGCCCTTGAGCTGGCCCCAGGCGCAGGCAGCGACAAGGTCGTCGCACTCGGCCTCGTCGCCGTGGCTCATGCGCGCGAGGGCCTCCGCGGAGGTCTTGGGCATGAAGGGCGCAAGCAGGTGCGCGCTGATGCGGATCGACTCGAGCAGGTTGAGGATGATGCGGACGAGCTCGCCCTCGCGGGCGGGGTCCTTCGCGACGTTCCAGGGCTCGGAGTCCTCGATGTAGTGGTTGGCGGCGTGGACGAGCTCCATCACGACGTCCTTTGCCTGGACGTACTCGATCTTGTCCATGTGCTCGCTGTAGCGCTGCTCGATGCCATCCGCCACGTCGTGCAGGGGGTTCTTCTCGTCCGCCCAGCCCTCGGGCACGAGCGGGCTCTTGCCGTCGAAGTACTTGGCGCTCATGTTGAGGGCACGGGACACCAGGTTGCCCCAGCTGTTCGCGAGGTCGGCGTTGTAGACCTGCTCCATGCGGCTGAAGCTTATGGCGCCGTCCTCGCCGGGGGTCACGTCCGTCATGAAGTAGTAGCGGTAGCCCTCGACGCCCAGCAGGTCGATGACCTCCTGCGGCGCGATCGCGTTGCCGCGGGACTTGGACATCTTCTCGCCCTGGCCGGTCTCCTCGTTCCTCACCATGAGGAAGCCGTGCGCGAAGACGTGCTCGGGCAGGGCCTCCTTGATCGCCATGAGCATGGCGGGCCAGATCACGCAGTGGAAGCGGATGATGTCCTTGCCGACGACGTGGAACTGCGCGGGCCAGCGGTAGGCGAGCTCCTTCTGGGCGGCCTCGCTCGGGTCGCCGTAGCCGACCGCGGTCATGTAGTTGAGGAGGGCGTCGAACCAGACGTAGGTGACGTGCTTCTCGTCAAACGGCAGCTTGATGCCCCAGTCGAAGCTGGTGCGGCTGACCGAGAGGTCCTGCAGGCCGCCCTCGACGAAGGTGCGCACCTCGTTCATGCGGAAGGAGGGCATGACGAAGTCGGGGTGCTCGTCGTAGAGCTTGAGCAGCCTGTCCTGGAAGGCGGAGAGCTTGAAGAACCAGGACTCCTCCTGCACGCGCTCCAACGGGCGGCCGCAGTCGGGGCAGAGGTGCTGTCCCTCGGTGTGGCGCTCCTCGTCCGCGTGCGCGACCTGGGTCTCCGTGAAGTAGGTCTCCTCGGGCACGCAGTACCAGCCGTCGTAGGAGCCCTTGTAGATGTAGCCGGACTCCTTCATGCGCTCCCACAGGTACTGGACCGCACGGGTCTGGCGCGGCTCCGTGGTGCGGATGAAGTCGTCGTTCGAGATCTCGAGCGTCTTCCAGAGGTCCTTGAAGAACGGCGCCTGGCTGTCGCACCACTCCTGCGGCTCCATGCCGTGCTCGTGTGCGGCCTCCTCGACCTTCTCGCCATGCTCGTCCATGCCCGTGAGGAACTTGACGTCGTAGCCCTTGGCACGGCGGTAGCGTGCCTGCACGTCGCACAGGATCGTGGAGTAGGCGGTCCCCAGGTGGGGCTTGGCGTTGACGTAGTAGATGGGCGTTGTTATGAAGAACGAGGGCTTGTCTGCCATGGCGTGGGTCTCCTCATGACGGAATGGATGGCTTTGGCGCCGCGAAACGTTAGTGCGGCGCTGACAATGGGCAATTGTAACTCAGACGTGGCATCCGGGGCCGCGGGCCATGCGGTCGCACATCTGCTCCACCCTAGGGTGGGCACGGGATGCGGGATCGGACGCTACTCCCCCTGCTGGCGCAGGATGGCGTCGTACGCCTGGGCCTTGCTGAGCGAGAAGTCCTTGGCAACGCGCTTGGCGAGCCTCGTCTTGGGCTCCCCCGCCTCGAGCCCCTGGCGTATGGCCTCCTCGATCGTGGCCGCGCCGGAGCGCGACGCCTGGCGGCGCCGGTCGAGCTCCTCCTGCGTGGGCGCGCCTATGATGATCACGCACTCGCCCCGCAGGTCCTCGCGGGCGGCAATGGCGGCCGCGAGCTCGGCCGAGGAGCCGCGCACGCACTCCTCGTGCAGCTTCGTGAGCTCGCGCACGAGTGCGACCTGGCGCTCCGGGAACACCTCCGCGATGCGCCCGAGCGTCTGCGCCGCGCGATGCGGCGACTCGTACACGACGAGCGCTCCGGGAATGGGGGCGAGCTCCTCCAGGCGCTCGCACATGGCACCCGCCCTGCGGGGCAGGAAGCCCTCGAAGAAGAAGTGCTCCATGGGAAGCCCCGACGCGACGAGCGCGCAGATGGCAGCCGACGGACCAGGGATGACCTCGACCCTGATGCCCCTGTCGAGCGCGGCGTCCACGAGCCTCTGGCCGGGGTCGGACACGCCCGGCATGCCCGCGTCCGACACGAAGGAGACGCGCTCCCCCGCCTCGAGGCGCGAGAGCGTGGGCTCGATCTTCTCGCCCAGGACGTTCTCGTCCGCACGCTGCAGCGGGACGTGGATGCCGAAGCGCGCGAGGAGCTTGCTCGTGACGCGCGTGTCCTCGCAGAGCAGCAGGTCGGATGACCTGAGCGTCTGGAGCACGCGTGGCGAGGCGTCATCGAGGTTGCCGATGGGCGTGCCGACCACCGAGAGCACGCCCGCCCCCTCGGCCGCCGTCACGAGAGCATCCTTCGCTCGAAGGACGCGAGCGAGATGCGCGCGTCCCAGCTCGAGAGCTTGCCGTCCGTCTTCCACGTCTGGTAGAACCAGCCCGCGCAGTCGCGGAACGCGGCGAGCTGCTCGGAGATGTAGACGCGCTCGAGCGCGATGCGACCCTCCGGCGTCGTCATGGAGTCCGCGAACGGCAGCGCCGCCGACCACTTGCCGACCATGACGGGGAGGCCGCTCCTGCGCGCGGCGCGAAGGGACTTCTGGGACTTGTTGACCAGCGCGCGGACGCCGGCGGGCCCTGCGGTCTTCACGTCGTCCGTGTAGTGGTAGAGATGGCAGTCGAGCCAGACGTTCTTGTAGCGGTCGTGCGCCATGAAGTGGCGCCACGAGGCAGGCTCGTGCGCAGCGGGAATGATGACGCGCAGGTCGTCGCCAGCCTCGCGGCGGATGGCGTCGTACGCGTCGCGATAGTAGTTGCGGAGCCGGTGGATGGGCACGCCATCCGTGAGCGTGAGGCCGTGACGGACCTGGGCTACGGGCGAGTCCGCGACCTCGATGCCGGCGAACGACACGCGCGTGGCATAGCGCTTGGCGAGCATGCCGAGGACGGCGATCATGTCGTTGCGGTAATGGCCGAAGTCGCTGTGGTTGCGTACGAGCGACGTCTGGTCACTCGCCGCTCCGGGCGCGATGTCCAGCACGAGCACGAGGCTGAGGTTGATGTCATCCGCCCAGTCGAACGCCTTGTCCACCTGGGCGATGCAGCCCAGGAAGGGGCCGGCGTCCGGCCCGTCGTCCCCGAAGACGTACCAGGGGACCGGGAGGCGCACGGCGTTGAAGCCGCGTGCGGCGATGTGCGTGAAGTCCGCCTGCTTGACGAAGTTCGCGCGGTGCTCACGCACGAGGTCGCGGTAGTGGGTCTTGCCGAGCGAGGTGACGAGGCTCTCCTCGTCCAACGCGCCGGAATCCGCAAACAGGACGGGGGACACCCATGGCTCGAGCGTGAGCCAACCGCTGAGGTTCACCCCGTGCAACGCCCTTTCAGCCATCTGACCTCCATCCCCGCTGGTAACCGCTTTGGTTCGAGTATACCCGCTCTTCGGGACACAAATTTGACAGTAAGCTTTTCTCGCCCATACGCCACCGACCGCCCGTCGGCGGCGCTAGCCGGGGTACGTTGGGGGAACCTTTGCCTCCACGAACCAACGGGGTCCCTCGAAGTAGAGGTAGGTGCTCCTTCCCCCTATCCTCACGGTGTAGCGCATGCCCGTCCCTCCCGTCCTGAGCGAGTGTGCCTGCCTGCAGTCGAGCACGCGGTCTATGTCGTAGCGCGTGCCGTCGTCCCACACGACCACCAGGGGCCGCGTCTTGCCCTCCGCGTCGGTCTTGGAGATGACCTCCACGTAGTGCTTCTTCCTCTCCACGATGCCATCCAACGCAGGTCACCTCACGCGAAGTAGGAGACCGGATGCGTGAAGTGGTCGCGCTCGGGATCGAGCCCCGAGAGGCGGGGGTCCGTCAGCTCGGACGCGCGACGCACCGCATGGTTGCCGAAGCGGTGCCTGAGCTCGTCTATGGACTCGTCGAGGGCACGGCGCCTCAGGCGACCGGCCTCTATCCCCTCGAGGTCGAGCTGCACGGGCCCCGTCGCTGGCACGAGGTTGGACGCGCGGACACCGATCGCCCTGATCTTCTCGTACCTGAAGTCCCAGTCCGAGCACAGGAGGCTTGCCGCGAGCGAGCAGATCTCGCCCGTGATGTTGCTGGGCCGTGCGAGCGGGGCCTGCCTGCCATGGCACGCCAGGGTGCGGAAGTCGCGCCCCGTGGCGGAGACCGTCCGCGCCGCCAGCCCCAGCTGGCGCAGGCGCTGGGCCACGGACTCCCCCATGAGCCAGACGACCTGCCTCGCGGTGTGCGCGTCCTCCACGTCGAACGGGCAAGTTATGCCGTTGCCGACGCTCTTGACCTCATGGTCGATGTCCGTGACGGCGAGGTCGAGCGGCCGTACCGGGCTCGCGTCCCTGCCCTGGGCGAACGCCTGGACCACGAGCCCCGGCTTGCCCAGAAGGCGGCGTATGAGCGCACTGTCCGCCCGGGCGAGCTGGCCGATGGTCATGATGCCCAGGTGGTTGAGCTTGTGCTCCGTGGCCGGTCCCACGTAGAGAAGGTCGCCCACGGGCGCCTTCCACACGAGTTCGGTCGCGTTGTCCGGGAGCACCTCCATGTAGCCGTCCGGCTTGTCGTGGTCGCTCCCGAACTTGGCGAATATCTTGTTCCACGAGTAGCCGATGGAGCAGGTTATGCCCAGCTCGTGCTTGACGCGCGACGCGATGCTGGCTGCCACCGCGCGGACGTCCCCGTCCCAGAGATGGATGGACCCCGTGAGGTCGAGCCAGGCCTCGTCCGGACCGAACGGCTCGACGAGGTCCGTGTAGTCGTAGTAGATGCGCCGCGCGGCATGCGAGTAGCGGCGGTACAGCTCGTAGCGCGGGGGCACGATCACGGCGTCAGGGCAGACCTGGCGCGCCTGCCAGAGCGCCATCGCGGTCTTGACGCCACGTCGCTTTGCCTCGTAGCTCGCCGTGAGCACGATCCCGTGGCGCAGCTCCTCGTTGCCGCCCACGATGAGCGGGAGGCTCCTCAGCTCCGGTCGCTCGGCCTGCTCGACGCTCGCATAGAAGGCGTTCATGTCGCAGTGCAATATGATGCGAGATGTGTCCAACGCTCCTCCTCCGTCGGCTTCCATTTAAGAACATCTGTTCGTAGTTTGGAAGTGGCGGAGGACATTAATTCGGCGCGCACGCGGTGCCGCGCGGACGGTCGCGGATGTAAGCGCAGGTCGATGTGGGCAAGAAGAAAAACTCGAACACCTGTGCTAATTTTCGAACGGCGAGAAGGACGCAGACGGCGGGCCGCAACCCCCTCGGCAGACGATTCGGCCCCCGGCGCGCGACGTAGCGAGGCGCGCTGGGGGCCATGGATCCTACCTGGTCAGACGGCTATTCCGAGGCGGATGGCGAGCCGCCCGGCTTGCTGCCGTTGCCGTTGCCGCCGTTGCCGCTGGCTCCGCCGTTACCGCCGCTGCCGCGATGGCGACGGCGACGGCGCGGCCTGCCTTCGCCCTGGGCGTCGGTCGGACCGCTGTCACCGTTGCCGCCGGCACCCGCTCCGGCTCCCGGCGCGCCCGCGGCCTGGCCGCCGTGGTCGCCCGGACGGCGACGGCGCCTCGCACCCTGCTTCTGCGCGGTGCCGGAGCCCTTGCCAGACGCGCCCTCGGGCTTGGGGCCGCGCTTCTGGCGCTGGGAGCCGCCGGCCTGTGCGCCCGCGTCCTGAGCCTGGCCGTCGCCGGCGTTGTGGTGATGGCGCCTGCGGTGCATCCCGCCGTTGCGGGGCTGGTCGGACGCGTTCTTCTCCCCAGAACGACGCTCGCCGCGCGGCGTGGGGGCACCCGTCTGGGCGTCCTCGGCCTCCGCCTTCTTGCGGCGACGGCGGCGGGGCGTGCCCTCCTGCGCCGCCTCGTCCCCGGGAGCGGACGCGGGACGCGCGTGCTTGGGACGGGGCTTGCGACCGGCGTCCTCGGCCCGCGCGGCGCCGTTCGTCCCAGACGCCTGCTGGGCGGGCTGGCCCGCGCCGCGGCGACGGCGGCGGGGCTTGGTCTCCACGAAGATGTCCGAGTCGTCAAAGGTCTCCGCCGGGACCTTGCCCGACTTGCGGTCGAGCTCCGCCAGGGCCATCTGCACCTCGGGTGACTGCAGCTTCTCGAGCGCGGAGCGGGTCACGGTGTCGGGGCGGCAGGCACAGCCCAGCTCCTCGCTCTTCTTGTGCGCCGCGGGCGAGGCCTCCATGTCCGCCAGGGGCACCCTGATCTGCTTGCCGTTCTCGAGCCTGAGGCAGATCTGCTCCTTGGGGGTGTCGTACTCCACGATCTTGGCCTTGCCGAGCGGCGTCTCGATCACGGCGTTGCGCTTGGGCGCGCGGCTCTTGAAGTCGCGGTAGGCCTCGAACTCGTAGCGCAGGCAGCACATGAGGCGGCCGCACGCGCCGGAGATCTTGGACGAGTTGAGGGGCAGGTCCTGCTCCTTGGCCATGCGGATCGAGACCGGCTCGAAGCGCCTGCCAAAGCGCGTGCAGCACAGCTCCTGGCCGCAGTGGCCGAAGCCGCCCACGATCGCAGCCTCCTCGCGCACGCCGATCTGGCGCATGTCCACGCGCTCGTGCAGCTCGCGCGAGAGGTCGCGCACGAGCTGCCTGAAGTCGACGCGGTCCTCGGCCGAGAAGTAGCAGACGACCTTGCCGCCGCCAAACAGGTACTCCACGCCCACGGGCTTCATGTCGAGCCCGGACTCGTGGGCGAGCCGCTTGAACGTGGGGAAGGCCTCGTCCCCGCGGTCCGCGAGCATCTCGGCCCGGTCGAGGTCCTTCTCGCCCGCCACGCGGATGACGGGCTGGAGCCTTCCGGACTCGCCTATGACCTCGCGGAGGTGCTCCTTGCTGACCTCCATGGGGTCCATCGTGGCGAGGCCGATCTCCTGGCCGCGCTCCGTGGCGCATATGACGTGGTCGCCCTCCTGCGCGCCCGACTTTGCCGGGTCGAACCACAGGTCATGGGCGGCATACTTGAACTTCACCGAGAGTACGGTGGGCATTAAAGTGCCTCCTTGACGGAAAGCAGCATGACCTCGAGGGCCAGCTGGGGTGTGACGTTGTGAAGGATGTCATCGGCCGCGTGGCGCACCGCCTCGAGCGCGCGCACGACCCCCTCGGTCGTGGCGTGCGCGGCCAGGCGGTCCACGATGTCCGCGGCATCCTCGTTGGTTATCGCCTCTGGGACGCCCTCGCAGCGCAGCAGCACGTCCCTCAGCAGGGACTCCGCCGCGGCGAGTGCCTCCATCATACCCGAACGCTCCCGAGCGGTGAGTTCGCGCTTGTTGGCGTCCTCAAGCTGCTTCATGGCGGACCTGCCCAGGTAGTCCGCGCTCTCTCCCAGCGCAGCCTCCTGCTCGCTCTTGAGGTCTGCCAGCGGCGCGCGTGCGGCCTCCACGATGGCCTTGGCGGAGCGGAGCACGTCCCAGCTGTCATCGCGGGCGAGCTCGCCCAGCGTGCGCACCACGAGCCGTCGCGCCTCGCGCCGGCCCGGGCTCGCCAGGAACTCCGCCGCGCCCTTGGGCGTGTGCGTGACCGCAAGGGCGATGCGCGCCTCCGCACCACCGATGCCGGAGATCCGCTCGACCGCGCGCTGCGCCGCGTCGGGCGACACGATGGCGAAGGGAATCTGCTGGCAGCGCGACACGATGGTGGGCATGACCGAGGCCACGGACCGCGCGATTAGGATGAACATGACGCCCGCGGGCGGCTCCTCGAGGGTCTTGAGCAGCGCGTTTGCCGCGGCGCCGCGCAGGAGTCCCGCGTTGTCCAGAATGTAGACCTTCGCATGCGCGCGGATGGGCGCGCGCGAGACGTCCTCCGTCAGCTCGCGCACCTGCGACACCAGGTAGCCCGTGACGCTCTGCGGGCTGAGGTAGCGCACGTCGGGATGGGTGTGGTGTGCCACGCGGATGCACTCGTCGCAGCTGCCGTCGCCCCCGTTGGGGCACACGGCGGCCTGTGCCACGGCGTACGCGGCCTCGAGCATGCCGGAGCCCGGCGCCCCCACAAAGAGGTACGCGTGGCTCAGCCGCCCCTCGTCTATGGCGGCGGCAAGGAACTCCTGCACCCTGGGCTGCGAGGAGAGTCCCTCCAGCACCTTGGGCACGGGCATGGCGGCCGCGGCCGGCTTGGGCTTGGACGCGCTACCCACGGCGCACCCCCTCGCCCACGGGAAGCCCCAGCCCCGCCAGGGCCTCGTCCACGCGTCTGGCCACCTCGTCAGGCGTGCCAGAGGCGTCCACCACGCGCACACGGGCGGGATCCTCATCCGCAAGCCGCAGGTAGGCGTCGCGCACGCGCTGCTGGAAGGCCAGGCCCGCGGCCTCGATCCGGTCCGCGCCGCCGGACGCGCCCACGGCACGGCCCAGCGCCTCGCGCGCGGGAAGGTCGAGCACGAGCGTGCGGTCGGGCAGGACGCCGCACGAGCCCAGGGCGTTGCAGCTGCGCACGAGCTCGGCGGAGAGCCCACGGCCGCCGGCCTGGTAGGCAAACGTGGAGTCCAGGTAGCGGTCGCACACCACCACGGCGCCGCGCGCCAGGGCGGGCTCGACCACCTCGCGCACGAGCTGCGCGCGCGAGGCCTCGTACAGCAGGAGCTCGCACTCGTCGCACATGGCCCCGTTGGCGGGGTCGAGCAGGATGCCCCTGATCTTCTCGCCCACCGCGGTGCCACCCGGCTCGCGCACGCTCACCACGTCGAGCCCGGCCGCACGGAGGCGCTCCGCCAGGGCGCGGGCCTGCGTGGACTTGCCACAGCCGTCCACGCCCTCGAGCGAGAGGAACGTGCCCCCGCGCCCCGCGGGCGCGTGCGCTGCCGCGTCTGCCGTCATGGCCGCCACCTACTCCGCGTCCTTGGCGCTTGCCTTGGTCGCACGCTTGGCGGTGGACTTGGCGGCCGTCTTGCGGGTCGTCGACTTGGCGGCCGTCTTGCGCTTGGCGGTGGACTTTGTGCCCGACTTGGTTGCCTTGGTGCCCGACTTGGTGGCCTTGGTGCCGGACTTGGACGCGCCGCGGCCCTTGGCCTCGGCCTTCTTCTGCTTGGCGGGACAGTCCATGTTGACGCAGAGGCGCCACGGGCCGCGCTGTGTCACCACCTCCACGATGGGCGCGCCGCAGTCCGGGCAGACCTCGCCCGTGGCGTGCAGCTCGCCGCGCTGCGGGAGCGGGTAGCTCGTGCCGCACTCGTCGTAGTTGGTGCAGCGTATGAAGCGCTTGCCGGTGCGCTCGCTCTTGTGCGCCACCAGGTCGCCGTGGCGGCCGGCCGCCTTGCACGCGGCGCACTCGCCCACGATCACGTCGGGCTCGCGGTTGGTGGGGCAGGCGGGGTTCACGCACAGCTCGTAGGGCCGCTGCCTGAAGGGGTGCACCCTCACGCGCGGGGCGTGGCACACGGGGCACACGCCCTTCTCGCCCTCGATGGCCTGGATGCGGCCCTTGGGCACGGGGTAGGTCACGTCGCAGTCGGGCCAGCCCATGCAGCCTATGAAGTTGGAGTGGTTCTTGGCGGACGTCTTGAGCACCAGGTCCTTGCCGCACTTGGGGCACACGCCCACCTTGGCGTCCGCCGTGACGGCGTCCGCGATGGCCTCGCCCAGGTCCTTCTGGTGCTCGATGAGCGGCCCCACCATGCTCGCGAGGAGGGCGCGGGAGTGGTCCACGACCTCGCGCTGGGTCTCCTCGCCCTCCGCCACCTCGGTCATGTCCTGCTCGAGCTCGGCCGTCATGTCCGGGCTCGTGATGTGCGGCGCGTACTTGGTGAGCGCCTCGATCACGGCGATGCCCAGCTGGCTGGGCTCCACGGGGTCGTTGCGCAGGTACTTCACGTCGTACAGGCGCTGGATGATGCTCGCGCGCGTGGACTTGGTGCCCAGGTTGCGCTTCTCCATCTCCTGGATGAGGCGGCCCTGGCTGTAGCGCGCGGGCGGCTCCGTCTGCTTGGCGTCGAGGTTCATGGTAAGCACGTCGCAGGCGTCACCCACCTCGAGCGCGGGCAGCTGCTCGTCCTTGCGCAGGCCGAACGGGTAGATCCGGCGGAACCCGGGCTTCACGAGCACCGTGCCCGACGCCGTGAGCGGCTCGCCCTCGGCCTCGAAGCTGAACTTGGTGCTCTCGCTCACGGACGGCTCCGAGAGCGTCGCCAGGAAGCGCCGCGCGATGAGGTTGTAGAGCTTCCACGCCGCTCCGTCGAGCCTGTCGGGGTCTGCCGCCGCGGTGGGATAGATGGGCGGGTGGTCCGTCGTCTCCTGCTTGCCGCGCGCCGCCACGAGCTTTGGCTGGGCGAGAAGGTCGTTGCACACCGCCCGGTAGTTTGGCACGGCCGCGAGCGTCTGCACGCACTCGCGCAGGTCAAGCGACTTGGGATACACCGTGTTGTCGACGCGCGGGTACGAGATGAGGCCGTCCATATAGAGCGACTCCGCCAGGCGCATGGTGCGCGCCGGGCTGATGCCCTCCCCCGCCGCCGCGGTCTGCAGCGACGTGGTGTTGAACGGCGCGGGCGGCTTGGTGGTGCGGCTCTTGCGCTCGATGTTGGTGACGGTCGCGACCTTGGCGTCCTTGAGGTGGGACCACGCGAGGTCGGCCTTCTGCCTGTCCTTGAAGCGCGCCGTGGCGTGCGTCACCTTGAAGCTGTCGGCCTCGTCCTTGTCGCCCGCGGGCGCCATCGTGCCCGAGATGACCCAGTAGTCCTCCGGTACGAACGCGTCGCGCTCGCGCTCCTTCTGGACCACGAGGGCGAGCGTGGGCGTCTGCACGCGGCCCGCGGAGCGGACGTTGCCCAGGCCGCCGCGGCGCGCGGTGGTGAGGTAGCGCGTGAGCACGGCGCCCCAGATGAGGTCGATGTACTGGCGGGACTCGCCGGCGTCGGCCAGGTCCTGGTCGAGGTCCACGAGGTTCGCGAAGGCATGGTCGATCTCGGCCTTGGTGAAGGCGGAGTAGCGTGCCCTCGAGACGGGCGTGTCCGGCGCGACCTCGCGCATCTGGCGCAGGGCGTCGGAGCCGATGAGCTCTCCCTCGCGGTCGAAGTCCGTGCCGATCACGATGGAGTCCGCCTTCTTGGCGAGGTTCTTGAGGGCACGGATGATGCCCTTCTCGGCAGGGAGCTTCTCGATGGGGGCCCAGACGAGGTACGGCAGGCTGAGCGGGCGCCAGCCCTTGATGTCCACGCCGTCCGCGAGGAAGGGCTTGCGCTTGGACTCGTAGGGCGGCTTGGCGAGGGAGTCCGGCAGATGGGCGGGCATGACCTCGCCCTCCTGCGAGACGGCCCACCAGCCGTCCTTCTTGCTGTAGTGGAGCTCGTTGGGGAAGTCCGGCGCCATGATGTGGCCGCGCAGGCCGATGGTGACCCAGTCCTCCCCGTCGTGCTTGAAGCGGTAGACCGGGGTGTCGTACACCTTGTCTGCCTTGGGCTTGCCCACCGTGCAGAGCAGGCGGGCTATCTGCTGGGCAGCGTCGTTCTTCTCGGTTACTACAAGCCTCAAATCCATCCCCCGTAGGCCGTCGTGTTCGTTCGCGCGGCACTGCGCCCTGGCGCCCGGCCGCGTCTTGCCGTTATACCCGAAGGGCGCCTTGCGGCGCCCGTGAGTCGGTGGATTGCATCAAATACTAGAGGTCCGCCACTTTACCAGACCGGTGGCCCCTAGGACTTTGACAGCTCCTCCTCGTACTTGTGGTCCTCGTACTCCTCGCGCGACCACTTGAGCGCCTCCTTGCCGTCGCGCGCGATGATCACGTAGCGCGCGATGCCGAGGGCGACCTCGTACAGGGCGATGAGGGCTGCGAACATGAGGATCATGGTGACGGGCGAGGCGTCGGGCGTGACGATGGCGGAGAGGACCATGAGGCCGACGTAGATGTAGCGCCACTGGGCGCGGAACGTCTTGTACGGCACGAGGTGCAGCACCGAGAGGTAGAAGATCACGAGCGGCAGCTGGAACGCGATGCCGAAGCCGATCTCGAGCAGCATCATGATGTTGAGGTAGTCCTCCGCGTTTGCAATCACGCTCGCGAAGTCGCTGGTCTGCTCGACCATCCAGCCGATGGCGGCTTTCTGGATCACGAGGTAGCAGAAGATCATGCCGAGGTAGAACAGGGCGACCATGGCCGCGACCGTGGGGACGACCCACTTGCGCTCGTTCTTCTTGAGCGCGGGGAGGAAGAAGGCCATGATTTCCCAGATGATGATCGGCGAGCAGACGATGCCCGCGAAGAACATGGCGATCTTGAAGCGGATGGTGAAGCCGCCGAGGACGGAGAGGACCGTGAGCTTGGTCCCGTGAGGGAGCGCGGAGCGAATGGGGTCCATCATGAAGTCGATGAGGACGGGCGTTGCGTTGTAGAGGACGACCGCCGTGATGATGAGCGACACCACGATGATGGTGAGGCGTCGCCTGAGCTCGCCGAGGTGGTCGGCGAGCGGCATGCGTGCTGGTCCGATGGGCATTACTCGTCCCTCCCGTCAGACGCGGCCCCTGCCGGGGCGTCGGCGTCGGAGTCTGCATCGAGGTCGGCATCGGAGTCGACGTCCGCGTCGGAGTCGACGGCGGCGTCGGAGGCGACGTCCGCGTCGGAG
>NZ_JBJEHW010000005.1:0-5208 GCF_051876455.1 Parafannyhessea sp. | reverse complement strand
GCGTCGGAGGCGACGTCCGCGTCGGAGTCGACGGCGGCGCTGGGTGCCTCCTGGGCATCGGCGTCCGAGTCCGCGTCGGAATCGGAGTCGGCGTCAGTGTCCGCATCCGCGTCCGAGTCCGAGGCCTCGTCCTTCTCGCGCGGCTGTGCCTTGCGCTTGCCCTTCATGGCGTAGAGCGAGGCGACGCTCTTGCGGGGCTCGGGCTTGTCCTCGTCCGTGTCGGAGTCGCTCGACGCGTCGGCGTCGGACGAGGCATCCGCGTCGAGGTCCGCATCGGAGTCGGAGTCCGCGTCTGCGGGAGCGGCCTTGGCCTCGGAGGAAGCCTCGTCCTCGGTGGACGCGCCCTTCTCGGCCTCCGTACGCTCGCGCTCGAGGCGCTCCCTGCGCTCTGCGAACGTCTCGCGCTTGGGGGCGGCGCCGTCGGAGTCGGAGTCGAGGTCTGCGTCCTCGCCCATGGCGGCCGCGCGGTCCGCGTGGCGCTTCTTCTGGTCTTCGTCCAAGGGCTCGTTCATGGCGTTGTTGAGCGGGTCCATGACCTCGGTCTGCACGACCTCCGTGAAGCCCTCCTGGGCCTCGCGGAACTGCCTGAGCATGCGGCCGATGGTCCTGCCCATGCTGGGAAGCTTGTCGGGCCCGAAGATCAGGAACGCGAAGATCAGGATGAGGGCAAGCTCTGTCTCACCGATACCAAACACGAAGGCACACCTCCCAGTGCGTCATTGTGGTCGAGTGTGCTACTCGCCGATTCCAAGCTCGCCGCTCACGCCCAGCATGTCGAGGACGCGCGCGACGTTGCGCTGCGGGTTGGAGACGGAAAGGTGCAGGCCCGCGTCCGCCGCGCGGTGTACGCCGCCCACGAGGACGCCGATGCCCGTCGAGTCTATGTAGCTGACCTGGGAGAGGTCGACCTCGATGGAGGGCGCCTTCTCCTCGAGCGCGGCGTCGATGGCGTCGCGAAGGCCGGAGGCGTTGGAGACGTCGACCTCGCCCGAGACCGAGATCTTGCTGCCGGTGTCAGTCTTGCTGGTGGAGACGTTCATGTTCTTCTCCCCTTTGTTGCTAGTTACTGCTGGAAAGCCCCAGGCCGCCGAGCGCACCGGAGAGGCCCGTGCTGCTCGAGCCGGAGCCGGTGCCGGACGTGGAGCTGGTGCCGCTCGTCGTGCTCGTGGAGGTCGACGCGCTCGCCTCCGCCTTGATGACCGCGAGGCGCTGGTTGGCGAAGGACTTGGCACCGTACTCGTCCTTGGGGTCGGTCTTCTTGGCCTTCTTGTAGGCGGCCTCGGCGGACGCGGTGTCGCCCTTGGACTCGTACACGAGGCCCAGGTTTGCCCAGGCAAGCGCGCACTTGGGCGAGTCCTGCGTGATCTTCTGCAGGGCCGCGAGCGCGGCGTCCGTGTCACCCTCGTAGAACTGGCAGAGCGCACGGTACACCTTGACGGTGTCCGAGTCGTTCTTCTTGAGGTATTGGTCGAAGTAGTCGATGGCCTTGTCCAGCACCTCCTTGACGTGCGCCTTCTCGGTGTCCGTCGAGGCGTAGGACGATACCTGGTAGCCCCACTCCATGTAGTCGTTGCCGAGGTTCAGGAGCGTCGCGAGGTCGTCCGGGTCCTTCTTGTACTTCTTCTCGAGCGCGGAGATCGTCGTCTTGTAGTTGGCGTCGATCTTCTTGATCGAGGTGGTAGAGGACGTGCTCGAGCTCGAGCTCGAGGAGTCGCTGGAGCTGGAGCTGGAGTCCGAGCTGTCGCTCGAGCTGGAGCTGTCGCTCGTGCTCGACTTGCTGGAGCTGCTGGAGTTGGTGTTGGACGCGATGGCCGAGCAGGAGGGAAGCATCATCGCGAGCGCCATGATCACCGCGAAGACGGCGACCACGATGGTCGTGATGCGCTTCTTGCGCTCCGCGCGCTTCTGTGCGGGGGTCTTGGTGGGAGCGGCCTTGGGCTTGAGGGAGCCGTCCTTCTCCGCGGAGTCAAGCTCCGTGGACTTGACCTTGGCACGCGCGAGGCGCTTCTTGTTGTTCCTTCCCGAGCTGGACATCGGTCAGACCTTTCTACAGCCACGCCGACTGGCGCGGGACAAGACGAGCGTACGCCCTGTAGCGGACGCGAAAGTCCATTCTACAGAAACTCATGGGCGTTCTGTGTGTGGTCGCGAGCACCGGCGCTACGCGCGCTCCGCCTTGGCGAGCCTGGCCGAGACGAGCTTGACCGCGACGACGAAGACGTCGAGCGCCTTGCCGAGGTCCTCGACCGAGGGGTACGTCGGCGCGATGCGGATGTTGGTGTCGTTGGGGTCGTCGCCGTACGGCCAGGTGGCGCCTGCCGGGGTGAGCTTGACGCCCAGCTCGGCCATGAGCGCGACGATCTTGCGCGCAGAGCCCTTGGGGCCGTCGAACGAGACGAAGTAGCCGCCGTGCGGGTGCGTCCAGGTCGCGACGCCCAGCTCGCCCAGGCCGTCGGTCAGCTTCTGCTCAACGAGCGAGAAGCGCGGGCCCACGATCTTGGCGTGCTTTGCCATGTGCGCCTTGACGCCGTCGAGGTCCTTGAGGAAGAGCACGTGTGCGAGCTGCGAGAACTTCTCGGAGCTGACGCGCTCGACCTGGAAGGCCTTGCGGATCTCCTTGATGTCGTCCTTGCTGGCCGCTACGAACGCGATGCCGGAGCTCGGGAACGTGACCTTTGCCGTCGAGCCGAACTCGTAGACCAGGTCGCTCTTGCCCGCCTCCTCGAGCGCATCGAAGATGTTGAGTAGGTGGTCCTCCTCCGGGCCGAACGTGTGCACGCAGTAGGCGTTGTCCCAGTAGATGCGGAAGTCGGGCGCGGCGGGCTCGAGCGACGCGAAGCGGCGGACGACCTCGTCGGAATAGGTGACGCCGGTGGGGTTGGCGTACTTGGGGACGCACCAGATGCCCTTGACGGAGGGATCGCCCTCGACCAGGCGCTGGACCACGTCCATGTCGGGACCGTCCTCGAGCATGGGGACGGGGACGTTCTTGATGCCGAGGTGCGCCGTCACGCCAAAGTGGCGGTCGTAGCCGGGCGCCGGGCAGAGCCACTTGACCTCGCCCTGCTGGTAGAAGGGCTTGTTGCCCGCGACGCCGTTGGTGAAGCCGTGCGTCACGAGGTCGTGCATGAGGTTGAGGCTCGAGGATCCGGACACGATGACGTTGTCCGCGTCGACGTCCAGGATCTCTGCCGCAAGCCTGCGTGCGGAGGGCAGGCCCTCGGGCGTGCCGTAGTTGTCCACCACGGCGTTGCCGTCCACGAGCGGCGTGTCGGAATTGATGAGGTCGAGCATGGGGCGCGAGAGCGCGGTCTGCTCGGGCGAGGGCTTGCCGCGCGCCATGTCGAGCGCGAGGTGCTCGTCCTTTAGCTTGTCTGCCTCGGTTTGGAGCTGCTCGATCGCGCTATCCAGCTCCTCCGTCGTCATCTGTTGGTAGGCGTTAGCCATGGTTGCTCCTTGGTCCAAGTGTGCACTGGACAGAAAGTATATCGCCACCTGCACGTGATGGTTCATACGGTAATAATATGTCAAGACACGATACGCGTATGCCGCGGCGGCGCGGCACGCAGCGGCCTTGGAACCAGGCGCAAGGGAGAAGAGCGATGGCAGACTGGGACGCCACCTACACGGACGGCAGGCAGGCACCCGACTTTGGGGAGCTGCAGTCGCTCGTGGACGAGCTGTTCGCGGACGGTCCCGCCACGCGCGTGACCAAGCTGGACGCCCTCGAGCGCGCCCAGATCGACGATCTGGGCGAGGACCTGCTCGAGGTGATCGACCTTCTCCCCAGCGGGCGCTATGCCCGTCGGGCGCTCTGCAACCAGCTCAACTCCATCATCACGGCACACGGCTGGGGCTACACGCACGGGACGGTGTCGTAGCCCCTACCCGATGTCCTCCACCTGGTCGGCCATCTCGTCCTCGGGGTCCGGCTCGTCGTCGCCGTCGTCCGAGTCGTCCCGGCCGCGGTTCGCGATGGCGTCGTGCACGCGCACGAAGACGATTCCCAGCACGCCAGCCGTGATGGAGCCGGCCAGGATCGCGCACTTTGCGCCGAGCACCTCCTCCGGGTTGGGGAACGCGAGCCCCGCGATGAGGATGGACATGGTGAAGCCCATGCCGCCCATGATGCCCACGGCAACGATCTGGTCCCAGCTCACGTTGTGCGGCAGCTTGGCGAAGCCGATCTTGACCAGCAGCAGCGTCACCAGGATGATGCCGATGGGCTTGCCCAGCACGGCGCCCAGGTACACGCCCTGCGTGACGGGGTCGTGCAGGAGCATCCCCAGGTCGACGCCCACAAGGCGCACCTGTGCGTTGGCAAACGCGAACAGCGGCAGGATCACGAAGTTGACGGGGGTCGATATGTTGCGCTCAACGCGCTGCAGCGGCGGCGTCACGTGGTGCATGATGCGCTCGACCCTGTTGGCCGAGGCCGTGAACTCGTGCTGGCCCAGGACGTGCGTGGCGTCGTCGTAGTCGTCCTCGAGCATGGCCGCCTTGGACTGCAGCCACTCGCCCAGGTTGTCCAGCCGCACGTCGGAGCGCGACGGCAGGAAGAACGCCAGGATCACGCCGGCGAGCGTGGCGTGGATGCCGCTGTTGTACATGCACACCCACAGCACCAGCCCCACGATCATGTACGGCTTGGCGGAGTACACGCGCGCCTTGTTGAGACAGCCGAGAAGGACGACGACCACGAGCGAGGCCGCGCACCAGGCGATGTCCGGCGTCTGCCCGTAGAACAGCGCGAGCACCACGATGGCCAGGATGTCGTCCGCGATGGCGAGCGTCTGGAAGAAGACCTTGGTCTCAGGCGCCACGCGGTCGCCCAGGAGCGACATGACGCCCAGCGCGAAGGCGATGTCCGTGGCAATGGGGATGGCCCAGCCGTGCGGCGCCCCCGCGTGGTTGAACAGCAGGTAGATGATGGCGGGAACGGCCACACCGCCCACGGCCGCGAGCATGGGCAGCGCCGCCTGGCGCGGCTTGCGCAGCTGGCCCACGGTCATCTCGTACTTGAGCTCGATTCCCACGAGCAGGAAGAATATCGCCATCAGGAAGTCGTTCACGAAGCCCTCGAGCGAGATCCCCACGAAGGCGGAGCCGATCCTCAGCCCCAGCGGCATCTCGAGGAACTCGTGCACGGCCCCGTACGCCGGCGAGTTGGCCACGATCACGGCGAGCAGCGCCGCGATGACCATGACC
>NZ_JBJEHW010000004.1:0-7008 GCF_051876455.1 Parafannyhessea sp. | reverse complement strand
CGCAGGTCGGTGCCTGGTCGATGAGCGTGACTTCCTTGCCGCAGCGCTGGAAGGCCTCGGCGAGCTCGACGCCGATGTATCCCGCCCCCACGACGGCGACGTGCCTGATTGCATCGTCCTCGAGCTTGCCGATCACGGCCTGGGCATCCTGGAAGAGCTTCACCTGCTGGACGTTCTCGAGGTCACGCCCCTCCCAGCGGGGGAGGACCGGGACGGAGCCCGTCGCGAGTATCAGCTTGTCGTAGCGCTGCTCGCACCTCTTGCCGTCAGGCCCCACGGCGTGCAGGACCTGGGCATCGTAGTCGATGTGTTCGACGCGGGTCTCCATGTGGACCGTGGCGCCCTTCTCCTCGAACTGCTCCCTCGTCTGGTAGAAGAGCCCGTCCGGCTTGGAGATCTGCCGCCCGATCCACAGCGCCATCCCACAGCCGAGGAAGCTGATGTTCGAGTTCTGATCGAAGATCACGACCTCGTTTCCGGGGTGGTTGTCGAGAATTGCGTTGGCCGCTGCCGTGCCGGCATGGTTGGCTCCGACGATCGCGATCGTGCTCATGGGGAGGTCCTCTCGCTTGGGATCCGTTGGGTCCATAGGAAGCGTTACGCTTCATATGATACAAATTTAGTATCAATAAATGGCGGCGTGCACAAGTGGGAATCGGGGAGCGGAGGAAGGCGCGTAAAGAGCGGGGCGCCCGCGAGTCGAATGGCTCGCGGGCGCCCCTGGCGTCCCTATGGATTGTGGCTTCGGCCGAGGCGGCCGCTCTTCTCGCCCCGAGGGCTAGCTGTGGACGACGACCACGTCGCCGACCTTCGTGAGGTCGTAGAGCTTCTGCGCGGCGCTCGTGGGGAGGTTGATGCAGCCGTGGCTGCCGTTGCCCTGGTAGATGGTGCCGCCGAACGTCGACCTCCACGACGCGTCGTGGAACGCGACGAGGTTGCCCACGAAGGGCATCCAGTACGAGACGTGGCTCGTGTAGTCGGGCTGGCCGTCGTGGTTCTCGTCGAGGCCCTTGAGCGTCTGGTTCGTGCCCTTGTTGGAGTTGATGGTGTAGACGCCGGTGTCCGTGGCGTGGTCCTCCGTCGGGTCGCCGGAGACGAAGTCGCTCTCCCAGATGATCGAGCCGTTGTCGTAGAAGCGCGCGTGCTGCTCCGTGAGGTCGACGTCGATGTAGCGGGTGCCCCAGTCCGCGCCGCCGGGGTTCCACTGGTCCGCCTTGGTGGACCAGGGCACGTCGAACGTGGCGGACTTTGCGGCCTCGATGTTGGAGGCGAGCGTGGAGGCGAGGGAGTCGGTGTTGACGCTCCAGCCGTACGTGCCGCCCGAGACGGAGACCTGCTTGCCGTCGGCCCTGGTGTAGGTCCTCGTGGTGCCCACCGTGTTGAGGGACTTGGCGAGGTCGCCGGACGCCCAGGTCTTGATGGCGTCCGTGTCGAGCGTGACGGACAGGTCGTCCCCGACCTTGACCCACTTGGCGATGGTCTTCGCGTCCACCGTCGCGACGGTCTTGCTGTTGGCCGTGAGCGTCTGCGTCGCCGCGAGGTACTTGTTGGCCGTCTCGACCGCGGTCTTGAGCTTGCTGCTGGTGGAGGTCACGGTGGGCTGCTGCAGCTGGCCGCTGCCGAGCGCGAGCGTCGTGGTGCCGGTGGAGAGCGCGGACTTGACCGCCTTGAGGACGGCGGACTCGTCCACGGCCGTACCGACCTTCTCCTTAGAGACGACGAACTTGCCCGCGGACTCGTCGTAGCTCGCGGTGGCGTTGGTGGGCTGCGTCGCGTTGGCGTTGGCGGTCTTGACCGCCGCGCTCACGAGCGAGGCGAGCTTGTCCTTGTCGTAGTCCATGTCGACCTTGGTCGTCACGTCGTTGCCCGTGAAGATGGTGACGGGCCAGGCCCACACGTTGATTTTGGACATGGTGTCGCTCGCGTAGGACGAGGTGTCGTACTTGAGGTCGATGTCCGAGCCCTTGACGCTCAGGCTCACGTTGTCCCCGCTGACGGCGAGCTTGTAGCTGTCGAGGGCGTCGTTGAGGTCGGACGCCTCCGCGGCGGGCGTCTTGAGCGAGACGTCCTTGCCGTTGACGGTGGTGTTGGGCATGTAGACGTTGGACCAGAGGGCGCATCCGCCAAGGTAAATGGCGCAGACGACGCCCACCGCGATGGCCGCGCCCTTGCCGTGGCGACGGCGCGGAGCCTTGCGCGCGGACTCGCGGCCGCGCATGCCCTCGAGGTCCATGTGGGGGTCGTAGGCGGGGACGGCCCTGCCCATCGGCGCGGCGGCGGTCCTGCCGGCGGCCGAGCTGGCCGTGCCTCCCTGGCCGGCGGCGGCACCGGTCGCGTTCGCGAAGTGCGACGCCCGGCGTGCCGTGCGGGCTGCGGGGGCGTCCTGGCGTGCCGTGCGGGCTGAGGGGGCGTCCTGGCGTGCCGTGCGGGCGGCACCCGCGGCCTGGCGCGGCGCGGCCGTGCCGTTGGGCCTTGCGGAGGCGCCGGTGGCCGCCTCGGGCTTCCTCACGGTGATGCGCTGCCCCTGTGCGTTGATGACGTCAATGCGCTGACGCTGCGGTTTCCTGTTGTCTGTCACGAATCTGCCTCGGATCTGCCAATCGCGGTTTGCCAACCGCGCTCCCGCGTCTCCGCGGGGGTCGAGTTCAACGGGTTACAATTCTATCCAAATCGGCGCGGACCATGCGAATGGTGACGGATTAAATGACAATTACACGCATCAAGAGCCTAGCTGAACGCGGGCTCGACCCATACCTCAGGCTCTCGGAGCGGCAGCTCCGGTCGAACCTCCATCCCGACCAGGCCCTCGTGATCTGCGAGTCGCTCCTCGTGATACAGCTCGCCGTGGAGCGCGGCCTCGACGTGGTGAGCGTCTTCGTGGACGAGCGGCACCTCGACAACCTCCTCGCGCACGTTCCCGCCCTGGGCGAGAAGGACGTGCCCGTCTACGTCGCGAGCCGCGAACTCATGAGCGAGGTCACGGGCTTCAACGTGACGCGCGGCTACATGGCCGCCGTCCGGCGGCCGAGGGCGCTCACGGTGGGGGAGGCGCTCTCCGGCGCGCGCAGGGTGGCCGTGCTCGAGGGGCTGGTCGACGTGAGCAACCTGGGGGCGATCTTCAGGAACGCCGCCGCCCTGGGGGCGGACGCCGTCATACTCGCCCCCGAGTGCGCGGACCCCCTCAACAGGCGCTCGATCCGCGTGTCCATGGGCAACGTCTTCGTGGTGCCGTGGGCGGTCGCGCCGCGGCCCTGGCCGGAAGCACTTCTCGCCCAGCTTGGCGACGGCGGCTTCACGACGGTGGCCATGGCGCTCGACGAGCGCGCGACCAGGGTGGACGACCCGTCGCTCGCGGCGGCGGGGAGGCTCGCGCTCTTCTTCGGCACGGAGGGGACAGGCCTGTCGCGGCGGGTGCTCGACGCCGTGGACCGGACGGTCATAATCCCCATGTCGCGGGGCGTGGACTCGCTCAACGTCGCGGCGTCCTCGGCGGTGGCGTTCTGGGAGTTCTTCGCGCGTGGCGAACGGGGCGCGGGGGATGGCGATTAGCCGCATTGCGAGCGCCTTGCAGGAACGTTTGGTATTGTGGAGAAGTGCGGCGGTGCCCGCTGGCGGGTCGCCCGTGCAACATTGAATCCTGTTTGGGTATCAGAACAGAAGCGTCGCGTGGCCCGTTCGGAGGGCGGCGCGCAAGACATAAGGAGCTGTCCCAAGCGCTATGGACGACAAGAAGAAGAGACAATCGATGATCGTCTACCTGATCATCGCGATTGCCCTCGCAATCGGACTGCGGAGCGTGCTGTACCCGAGCATCACGCAGTCGCAGGTAGAGCAGGTGACGTACAGCAAGTTCATCGACATGGTGGACGACGGCGACGTGAAGACCGTCACGCTCAACACGGGCGACAACACCATCAAGTTCACGACGGACGACAAGGACGTCACGTACGAGACAACCGAGTTCCCCAACGACAGCGACCTCGTGAAGCGCCTGCAGAAGGCGGGCGTGACCTTCTCGGCCGAGATCCCCGACCAGAGCGGCGACATGTGGCTGTACCTCGCGCTCAGCTACATCCTGCCCATCGCCATCATCTTTGGCGGCGGCTGGCTCCTCAACAGGAGGCTCCGCAAGCAGATGGGCGACGAGCCCTCCATGAACTTCGGGAGCGGCTTTGGCATGGGAGGCGGCCTTGGCCGCTCCAACGCCAAGGAGGTCAAGGGCAAGGAGACGGGCGTCACGTTCAAGGACGTCGCCGGCCAGGACGAGGCCAAGGAATCCCTGCAGGAGATCGTCAACTTCCTCTCGCACCCGGAGAAGTACGCGGCCATCGGCGCCCGCTGCCCGCGCGGCGCGCTCCTCGTGGGCCCTCCGGGCACGGGCAAGACGCTCCTCGCCAAGGCGGTCGCCGGCGAGGCGGACGTGCCGTTCTTCCAGATTTCCGGCTCCGAGTTCGTCGAGATGTTCGTGGGCCGCGGCGCCGCGAAGGTGCGCGACCTCTTCAACCAGGCCAAGGAGAAGGCCCCCTGCATCGTGTTCATCGACGAGATCGATACCATCGGCAAGAAGCGTGGCATGTCGATCAACTCGAACGACGAGCGCGAGCAGACGCTGAACCAGCTCCTGACCGAGATGGACGGCTTCGACAACCACAAGGGCATCGTCGTGCTCGCCGCGACCAACCAGCCCGACGTGCTCGACCCGGCGCTCCTGCGCCCCGGCCGCTTTGACCGCCGCATCCCCGTGGAGCTCCCGGACCTCGCCGGCCGCGAGGCCATCCTCAAGCTGCATGCGCACGACGTGAAGATGGAGCCGGGCATCGACTTCGGCTTCGTGGCGCGCACGACCCCCGGCGCATCCGGCGCCGACCTCGCCAACATCATCAACGAGGCCGCGCTCCGAGCCGTCCGCATGGGCCGCAACCGCGTGACCCAGGAGGACATCACGGAGTCCGTCGACGTGGTCATCGCGGGCGAGAAGAAGAAGTCCACCGTCCTTTCCGAGCACGAGAAGGAGGTCGTGGCCTACCACGAGACGGGCCACGCCATCGTCGCGGCGGTGCAGGACGGCAAGATGCCCGTCAGCAAGATCACGATCGTGCCCCGTACCTCGGGCGCGCTCGGCTTCACCATGCAGACCGAGGAGAACGAGCACTACCTCACGACCCGCGAGGAGTACGAGCAGCGCATCGCGGTGCTCTGTGGCGGCCGTGCTGCCGAGGAGCTGATCTTCGGCCAGATGACCTCCGGTGCCGCGAACGACATCGAGAAGGCGACCAAGATCGCCCGCGCGATGGTTACGCAGCTCGGTATGTCCGACAAGTTCGGCATGGTCGCGCTCGGCGAGACGCGCAACCGCTACCTTGGCGGCGGCGCCGAGCTCACCTGCTCCGACGCGACGGCGACCGAGATCGACGACGAGGTGACCAGGCTCGTGGAGAAGGGTCACCAGATCGCGCTCAAGACGCTGAAGGACAACCGCTTCAAGCTGCACGAGATCGCGCACTACCTGCAGAAGAAGGAGACGATCACGGGCGAGGAGTTCATGAACATCCTCAACCGCGACGACGGCTTCGCACCCAAGTACAACACGCAGGGCCAGGCCGGCACGCAGCAGTAGGTGCATCAGACCCGACGGAGCGATAGGCACATGGCGACGGACCCCTAAGACCTCACGGTCTTGGGGGTCCGTTCTTCTCGCTCGCAAAGGTGCTTGGCTATACTGGCACGCGGTTTGGAGTCGGACGAGGGGGTCACATGGACGCGGAGGAGAGTCGCGTGCGGGAGCCTGATGACAGGAGCCGCCTCGCGAGGGACGTCGAGGCGTTTGTCCCTGGCTGCGAGCAGGAGGAGCGCGACCGGAGGCAGATTCTGGAATGGCTCGGGAGGTCGGACTGCCCCGACGTGAGCACGCGGCGGAACGAGGTGGCGCACCTGACGGGCTCCGCCTGGGTGGTGAGCCCGGACCGGTCGATGGTCCTGATGGCCTACCACAGGATCTACGACACGTGGGCGTGGCTGGGCGGACACGCGGACGGCGACTTCGACCTCGCAAGGGTGACGCTTCGCGAGGTGGGGGAGGAGAGCGGGTTGACGCGGGCGAGGCTCGTTGGTCGAGCTCCGATCTCGCTCGAGGTGCTGTGCGTGAACGGCCACGTGAAGCGCGGCGCCTACGTGAGCTCGCACCTACACCTCAACGTGACGTACCTCGTGGAGGCGGACCCCGACGAGCCCGTGCGGCCGAAGCCGGACGAGAACAAGGCGGTGCGATGGTTCGAGAGGGACGATGTGCTCGACCACGTGAGCGAGCCGTGGATGGTGCGCTGGGTGTACCCGAAGCTCCTGGAACGCATGTAGCGTCGCCTGGGTCTGCGGCATAGTGACGGTGGGGGCCCGTGTCAAATAAATATCCGGCCCGCGTCGCAAACGTTCCGCGAACGGCCGCGTAGTGCTATCATCGGCCATGCTGCGTTGATGGGGAGAGTACGTCTGGCGTCGCGGCCAAGAGAGAGCGGGGACGGTGGGAGCCCGCGGTCGTGCCTTTCGGAAGATCACCCCGGAGCTGCGGTCCGAAAGCGCGGGACAGCCCGCCGCAAGTAGGCGCCGCCGGAGAGGCCGCCGAGACAGGCCTACCGAGTTTGGCGGAGATTCCGCTCGCTGGGTGGTCACAAGCGAAGTGTCGAGGAGCGCTTCGTCCCAGCAAGAGGGACGGGCGCTTCTTTCGTGGGTGCCCAGAAGGGAAAGGACGCGAGGTGGCAAATCAGTACAAGAAGACGATGAACCTGCCCAAGACCAAGTTCTCCATGAGGGCCGGCCTTGCCCAGCACGAGCCCGAGCGGCTCAAGGACTGGGAGCAGAACGACGTCTACGGCCAGCTGCTCAAGAAGAACGAGGGCCACAAGAAGTTCGTGCTCCACGACGGCCCCCCGTATGCGAACGGCCCCATCCACCTGGGACACGCTCAGAACAAGATCTCGAAGGACATCATCAACCGCTACTGGTCCATGCGCG
>NZ_JBJEHW010000003.1:0-1563 GCF_051876455.1 Parafannyhessea sp. | reverse complement strand
GCCCGCAAGGGAATGGCGCTCTTTCGCTCCGACAATCCTGCGCTCGTCTTGCTTGACCTGGGACTTCCCGATGGCGACGGCATGCACCTCCTCGCGCAGATGCGGCTCGTCGGCAAAACGCCGATTATCATCGTTTCCGCACGCGACCAAGAAGCGCAGAAGATCGCCGCGCTGGACGCCGGCGCCGACGACTACGTGACGAAGCCGTTCAGCACCTCGGAACTGCTCGCCCGAATCCGCGTGGCGTTGCGCCACCAAGCCGACGCCGGGAGCGCGGTACCGTCAAGATGTTTGCGCACTTTCGGCCAAGCCCCTTTAGCCCTTCGGCATGATCAGCCCTCCAGAAGCGACACGTCCAGATAGCGCCTCGACCCCCATTCGCTGTCGGCGACGTACTTGAGGCGGGCGGTGACGAGCATGAGCGCGCTCTTGCCGTCCGGGAAAGTTCCGACGACGCGGGTGCGGCGCCTTATCTCCCGGTTCAGCCGCTCGATGGCGTTGTTGGTGCGGATCCGCCGCCAGTGCTCGACCGGGAAGCGCGTGTAAGTCAGGGTCTCGGCGTAGCCCTCGCGCACCACCTTGGCGGCCTCCTTGAGGCGCATGGCCTCCAAATCCTCGGCCACTCGCAGCGCCTTCTCCTCGGAAGCCTCGAAGGACTCCTGGGCGTGGATCGCCTTGAGCTTGCCGGCCACGAGCTTCCTCTTCGACTTCGGGACCTTGGAGAACACGTTGCGGTAGAAGTGGACCGTGCAGCGCTGGTAGGCCGCGTCCGGGAAGACCTCGGCGAGCGCGCCGACCATGCCGGCAGCCTTGTCGCCGGTGAACATCCTGACGCCGCGCAGGCCGCGCGAGCGCAGCCACGAGAGGAACCCCTTCCAGCACTCGCCGGACTCCGTGAAGCCCTCGGCCGCGCCGATGACCTCGCGGTAGCCGTCGTCGTTCACGCCGATGGCGACCATCACCGACACGTTCTCGTAGGCTCCGCCCCAGGCCCGCTTGAGGTAGATGCCGTCGACGTAGACGTAGGGGTAGGCCCGCGTGAGGGGGCGGCTCCTCCACGCCTCGACGGAGGAGAACGCCTTCTCGTTGAGGTTGGATACCGTCGTCGCCGACACGCTCGCGCCCCACAGGGCCTCGCTCACGTCCTCGATGCGGCGCGTCGAGACGCCGGCGAGGTACATCTCGATCATCGCCTCCTCGACGGAAGTCTCGCGCCTTCGGTAGCGCTCGATGATGGCCGTCGTGAAGCGCATCCCCTTGAGCTTGGGCATCCTCACCGTGACCTCGCCGGACGTCGTCACGAGCTTGCGGTCGTAGTGTCCCGCGCGGTACGCCTCGCGCCCGGCGGTGCGCTCGTAGCGCTCGGCGCCGACCAGGTCGTCGGCCTCCTCCTCCAGAAGCCCGTTCAGGGTGTCCTCGACGGTCTGGCGCACGAGCTCCTTGAGATCGCTCCTGATAGCCTGCTCGTCGAATGTTACGATGGGGTCGGACATGGCTCTGCCTCCTTGCATGATCGAATCTAGGCAACTCAATCATACCGAAGGCCGGGGCCATGTCTTTCTC
>NZ_JBJEHW010000002.1:0-1570 GCF_051876455.1 Parafannyhessea sp. | reverse complement strand
CCACGTCGCCGCGGGCGTTAACGTGGCAGTACACACGGCCGCCAGCGATGCAGCCACCCACGAACTCGCCGTCGTTCTGGAAGTCCATCGCGAAGATGGGATAGCCCTCGTCGCCGATGGCGCGGACCCAGCGGATGCGGTTGAACATGTACTCGCGCTGCGCGACCGTGGGCATGAGGTCGGCGTTGGCGCCCTCGCCCACCGGCATGTAGTGGAAGTACCAGGCGTAGCGGCAGCCCTTGTCAATCAGGAGCTTGAAGAACTCGTCGGAGCTCACGCGCTCGGTGTTGGCACGCGTGTAGCAGGTGGAGGTGCCGTACAGCAGGCCGTGCTTGTGCATGAGGTCGAAGGCGTCCATGACCTCCTGGAACGAGCCCTCGCCGCGGCGGCCGTCGTTGACGGTGGGCTCGTAGGACTCGAGCGACACGCTGAAGACGATGTTGCCCAGCTCCTGCACCTTCTGGCAGAACGGCTCGTCCACGAGCGACGCGTTGGTGAAGATGTTGAAGAGGCTGGTGTTGTGCTTCTCGGCCAGCTTGAGGACGTCGGCCTTGCGGACCAGCGGCTCGCCGCCGGTGAGCATGAACATGTGGGTGCCCAGGTCCTCGGCCTGGCTCACGAGGCTGTCCATCTCCTCGTACGTGAGGTTCAGGCGGTTGCCGTAGTCGGCCGCCCAGCAGCCCACGCAGTGTTTGTTGCACGCGGAGGTCGGGTCAAACAGGATGATCCAGGGCACGTTGCACTGGTACTTGTCCGCGTTGGCGGTGGTGTTGCGCAGGCCGCGGAACGCAGCCTCGTAGCCGCCGTTGAGGATGACCGTCTTGAGCACGTGGGGATCGGTCTCGTCGATCACGTTGAAGAGGAACTTCTCCCACTTGGAGCCGTTGCGCAGGCCCTTCCTCAGGCCGCGGACGGCGCCGGGCGAGGTATCCTTAAGGAGCTTGCCGGCCATGTCGATCAGGTGGTCGATGTTCTTCTCGCGGTCGTCACCGGATGCGCTGGCGATGATCTTGTCGAGCACCACGCTGAACGCCTTGCGCTCTGCGGCGTGGGCGATCTTGGACTGCATTACGCACTTCCTCTCTCCCTGGGGGTCCGGGGATGGCTCCCCGTTTTTTCGACTCCCATTCAAAAACTCAGCCTAGCTTACTACTACCCAAAACGTCGCGCAACGCACACGAGCGCTCATTTGTGCCTGAGCTTGCACCGCCTTTTTCGAGCGGCTGAGCGACGCGGGCGAGAAGGTCGCGGGCCCCTTGCCGCGGCCTGCCCGTAGGCTCGGTCGGGTACCTCCGCGGGCCCCTCCCCCGACGCACGAAGCGAGGGGAACCGCCGGAGCGGCTCCCCTCGCCCACGTCATGCAGACCGAATCACCCTCAGGGCTCCCGAGCGCTTACGCCTCGTCGTTGTGGCGCTTGCGCGCGACCGCAATCGCGACCGCTGCGGCACCAGCCGTGCCGAGTGCCACGGGGAGCGCGGCGTCGTTGGTGTCGCCGGTCGTCGGGACGCCGGAGCCAGACGACTTCGTGCCCCTGGCAGTGCGCGTGCCGGCGGAGCCGGAGGTGCCAGA
>NZ_JBJEHW010000001.1:0-30359 GCF_051876455.1 Parafannyhessea sp. | reverse complement strand
GGTGCCGTCACTTGCATCAGACATGAGTCATCACCTATCCAATAGTCCCGAAAATCTATCCAAACACAAGATGCGTGATGTCGTTCTTGAGTGCAAACACGAAGATGAACGCGAAGAACGCCAGGCCGACGTAGCTCACGATGGTCTGCGTGCGAAGCGACAGCGGCCTCCTAACGACAAGCTGGATGACCTCGATCAGGATCTTTCCGCCGTCGAGTGGTGGTATGGGAAGCAGGTTCATGAATCCCAGCGACATGGAAACCATGGCGATGAAGAGGAGAAGGTCGTTCGCGCCGCTTGCGGCCGCCTGGCTGGCAGCCGCCGATATCCCCACGACGGACGAGGCGCTGCTCAGAGTCTTCATGGTTTGCTGAGGGATGATGAGCTGCACCGCAAACTTCGCGACTGCGTGCCCGTACTGTAGGGCGGCGCTCGCCGCCTGCCAGACCGGAAGCCTGACCTGCTTGGACCTTGCGTCGATTCCGAAGGTCTTTATCTTCTTGCCGTTGACGCCCACGTTTGCCGTGTGGGTCTTGCCTGCACGCGCGTACGTTACGGAGAAGTCCTTGCCCGTGCCGAGCACGTTGTCGAGCGCCTTGACGATGCCGGTCCAGTCGTCCACGCTCGCTCCGCCTATGGCCGTGATGCGGTCGCCCGCACGAAGTCCCGCCTTCTGGGCGTATGAGTCCGGCTCCACCCCACCGAGCTTGTTTGAGTTGACGGCGGCGGTCACCCCGACGATCGAAAGGCTGGCCGTCACGATCGCGAAGGCGAGAACGACGTTCACGAGCGGACCGGCAAACAGGGTGAACACGCGCTTGAGAAAACCCTTCCCGAGGTAGGTGTGGCTCTTCTCGACCTCAAGCGCCGACTCCTCGTCCTCGACGGGACGTGGCTCCGCGTACGTGGTCGACCCCGGCTGGGCAAAGTCATGCCCGGAGTCGTACTCCGTGAGCATGTTGGCGTCACGCGCGAGGGTCTCGAACGCCTCCGGGAACGAGCCCTGGTTTGGGGACTCTCCCTTTTCCGGGTCGTAGTAGGGACGGATGCTCGCCCAGTCACAGAGCGTTGCGAGGAGGTCGTACGCACGGTCGATGTCCACGCCCAGCTCGGCGGCGACGTCAGTTGCGAGGACCCTGCCCTCGCGCTGCACTATTGAGAAGCACCTGGCAAGGAACTCGTCGCGGGTGCCCTCCATGCCACAGATTCGCGTGTATCCACCCAGCAGGATGGGCGTCACGCCAAACTCAGTGCCGTACTTGCGTGACTTCCTGCTCGCTTTGATGCGGCAGGGCATGCCAAGATAGAACTCCGTCACGCGCATGCCGCATGCGCGGGCGGCAAGAAAGTGGCCGCCCTCGTGCACGAAGACGAGGGCGGAGAGCACCACGACACCCCAGAATACGGCGGAGACGACGCCCATCAAGGGGCGATCCTCTCGAGCTGCGTCTGCGCCTCGCGTCGTGCCTGCGAATCGAGCTGTTCGAGCTGCTCGAGAGACTCCACCGGCGTGACGTCATGCTTCTCCATGACAGCCTCCACGATAGCCTCTATGTCGAGGAAACCGCACCTGCCCTGCCTGAACGCAAGGTTGGCGACCTCGTTTGCGGCGTTCATCACGCAGGGCAAGGTTCCGCCGGCGCGACCCGCCACCTTCGCAAGCCTGAGGCAGCCAAATGCGTCCTCATCGGCATGGCCAAAGCTGAAGTCACGCACGTCCCTGTAGTCGACCCTCTCGCTGGGGGTCTCCCAGCGCTCTGGGAAGCTCAGGGCATACTGGATGGGGATGCGCATGTCCGAGGGCCCGAGTTGCGCCTTCACGACGCCATCCGAGAACTCGACCATCGAGTGAATCATGCTCTGCGGGTGCGCGAGCACGTTGACCTGGTCGACCGGGACCTCGAACAGGTGATGCGCCTCGAGGACCTCGAGTCCCTTGTTCATGAGCGTGGCCGAGTCGATCGTGATCTTGCTGCCCATGCTCCACGTGGGATGCTTGAGCGCCATTGCCGCCGTGACGTGTGAAAGCTCTTCTCGTCCCATGCCGTAGAACGGACCGCCGGAACACGTGAGCCAGATGCGGTAAAGATCGCTCCGCTTCTCCCCCACCAGGCACTGGTAGATGGCGCTGTGCTCGGAGTCGACTGGGATGAGCTGACCGGGCCTCACGAGCGGCATGAGCAGGTCGCCGCCGACGACGAGGGACTCCTTGTTCGCGTACATGAGGGCCTTGCCCGCCTTGAGGGCCGAGTATCCCGCACGGATGCCCGCGAAGCCCACGACCGCCGAAACGACGCTGTCGACGTCGTCACGTCGGACGAGTTCCTCGAGGGCTTTGGGGCCAAAGGTGACCTCGACGTCCTTGGGCATCTCCGCGAGCGCGGGGTCGTTCCTTCTGGCCTCGTTCGCTATCACGACGTAGCGGCAGCCAAACTCGCGGGCAGCCTTCGCCGCAAAGCCGACGGAGTCATACACGGTTACTGCCACGACGTCCAGCTTGTCGGCATGCTGCCTGCAGACGTCAAGCGTCTGGCTGCCTATGGAGCCAGACGCACCAAGAATCGCTACGCGCTGCGGGCTGCGCCTCCGTGGTGCGTCGCCCGCATTCACGAATATACTCAAAGGATTCCTCCAAGTCTTAGCAGCAGGAATGCCGTCATGCCGCCAAAGAGAAGCGAGTCGGAGCGATCGAGCATGCCGCCGTGGCCGGGCATGAGGTTCCCGGAGTCCTTCACGCCCACGCCCCTCTTTAGACGAGACTCGAAGAGGTCGCCCGCGACGGCGGCGATGTTGACGAGCACGCCGCACACGATTGCATACACGAGGTTGATGTTCCAGACGCGAAGCAGGAAGACGATGATCCAGACCAGGACGCTGCCGGCGAGACCGCCCCAGAAGCCCTCGATTGTCTTGTTCGGCGAGATTCTGGGCGCGAGCTTATGCTTCCCGAGCTTCGAGCCAACGAAGTACGCCGTGGAGTCGCTCAGCCAGATGGAACCCATCACCGCGAAGGTGAGAAGGGCGCCCCTCCACGAGGGGAAGCTGTCCCTGATGATCACGATGCTCGAGAATGCAAGCGACGTGTAGATGGGCCCGAACACCGTGAGGGCGACGTCTCCCATGTTCGCGCGGGGAGTCGAAACGTACCAGCACGCGCACACGACGAGCAGGGCGAATATCACGAAGAACTCGGCATCGGAGATGTTGGAGAGCGGCGCGAACGGGAACACGGCGGCGAAGACGAGGGCGATGACGTCGTTTGGCATCCTGCCGCTGCGACGCGACATCTTGAGGAACTCCGAGCAGCACAGGAAGGCCATGACGGCAATGAGGATCGCAGTCGGCCAGGTACCGAGGAACAGGCACGCTACCGTACCGAGTGCGTATATAGCCCCAGAGACGACGCGGGCGTGCATCGCTGTGGGCTTGCCCTTGGAGCTCCGCTCGGCCTTCTCGGCCTTTGGCGTAACTTCAGCTGAGGACTCCTCGTACTTCTCGCCTGCGTCGCTATTGTTCGCGTCCTGCGGGACCTGGGCGTCCTCACGCTGGAAATCGTCCGATTTCTGGCTAACCTGCTCGGAAGAGCTCTCGGGACCCGGCATATTCTCATCGCTCACTTTGCTGTAACACCTCCGAAGCGCCTGTTCCTCCCTTGGAAGGAACGCACGGCCCTCAAGAATTCCCATCGGTCAAAGTCGGGCCACAACGTGTCGGTCACATAGAACTCCGTGTAGGCCAACTGCCAGAGCAGATAGTTTGACAGCCGTAGCTCGCCAGACGTCCTTATCAGGAGGTCGGGATCGGGTAGTCCAGCCGTGTAGAGATAGGACGAGAAGAGTTCCTCGTCAATGTCCGCAGGATCAAGCTCCCCCCTCTTCGCGAGCTCGCTGATTTCCCTGCAGGCCTTCACGATCTCTTTTCGTGCTCCATAGTTGACGGCCAACGCGAACGTCATGCCGTCATGGTCGGCGGTTTCGTCCAGACCCTCCTGAAAGACGGAGCGCGTCTCCTCGGGAAGCTGGCTCAGATCGCCAAGGAACCTCAGGCGCACGTTCTCCTGGTGGAAGAGCGGGAGTTCCTTCAGCAGCGTCGTCGCGAACAGGTGCATCAAAAGGTTGACCTCGCGTTGCGGACGCTTCCAGTTCTCCGTTGAGAACGCGTACACGGACAGCACGTCGAGTCCCAGCCTCACGCTCGTGGTCACCGTTTCGCGCAGCGAGTCGACGCCCGCGACGTGCCCCTCGGACCTGTCGAGGCCCCTCGCCTGCGCCCAACGGCCGTTGCCGTCCATGATTATCGACACATGCCTTGGGATGCGCTCGAGGTCAACGTCGGAAAGTCTTATGTCGTCAGGGGCCTCCGCGTAGAAGGCCCTCAGCTTGTCCAGGTCACGTTGCACGCTAGATCTCCATGACCTCTGCGGTCTTCTCCTTCAGAAGTGCGTCGATCTTCGCGACGTACTCGTCCGTCACCTTCTGAATGCTCTTCTTCTCGCGGTTTACGTCGTCCTCGGACATCTCCTCGTCCTTCTCCGCATCATGTATGGCATCACGACGAGCGTTGCGGACGGCGACACGAGCCTCCTCGGCATACTTGTTGCAGTCCTTCACGAGCTCCTTGCGGCGCTCCTCCGTCGGCTTGGGGAACGGAAGGCGGATGGAAACGCCATCGTTCGAGGGGGTGATGCCAAGGTCGGAAGCCTCGATTGCCTTCTCGATGGCCTTGAGGGCCGTCTTGTCCCACGGCTCGATCACAAGCATCGACGCTTCGGGGACCTTGACGCCGGCGAGCTGCGTAATGGGCGTGGGCTGGCCGTAATACTCGACGCTGATGCCATCGAGCACGTGTGCGTTCGCGCGGCCCGTGCGGACCTTGCTGAAGTTGAACTTCAGTGCGTCAATCGATTTGTTCATGCTCTTCTTTGCAGAGTCTGTGAAGGTGCTCATGTCTCTCTCCTACTCGTCTACGACGGTGGTTCCTACGTTCTCGCCGCGAAGCGCACGGTCGAAAATCCCATCTCCATCAAGGTTGAAAACCATGATCGGCATGTGGTTGTCATGGCAGAGCGCCGTTGCCGTAGCATCCATGACATGGAGATCCCTGTTAAGGACATCCATATAGGTAATGGTGTCGAACTTCTTGGCATTCGGGTTCTTCATGGGGTCACTGTCATAAATGCCATCGACCTTGGTCGCCTTCATGAGCACCTCGGCGCCAATCTCGCAAGCCCTGAGTGCTGCAGCCGTATCGGTTGTGAAATACGGGTTGCCCGTTCCGGCCGCAAAGATGGTGATGCGACCCTTTTCCAGGTGCCGTATCGCCCTCCTTCTGATGTACGTCTCGGAGACCTGATGCATCTCGATGGCGCTCATGACCCTGCATACCATTCCGTTGTGCTCGAACGTGTCCTGTAGCGCAAGGGAGTTGATGACGGTCGCCAGCATGCCCATGTTATCGCCCTGGGCGCGATCCATCCCCGCTGCCGCCCCGGAGAGACCACGAAAGATGTTCCCGCCGCCCACGACGACGGCAATCTGGAGCCCAGCGTCATACGCTGGCTTCAGCTCCTTTGCGATTCTCTTGGGAACCTCGGGGTCGATGCCGAAATCCTTGGATCCCATGAGTGCCTCGCCCGAAAGCTTCAGGAGAACGCGCTTGTACTTGTAATCGGACAATCCAGGCCTCCAGTCGTTGTTCGAGGTGCGTCTGCACGTGCCGCGCCCCGCTTGTTAGATTTTAGCAAAGCGTCAATAGAGACACGCATCCAATAGGTAACCTGTGGTGACGCGACATATGAAAGGAGCCGACGCTTGAACGCCGGCTCCCAATCTTGGCAAAAACTTGTAACTACTCGCCGAAAGCGAAGCGAACGAACTTCACGACCTTGATGTCGTCGCCCACGTTCTTGGAGACCTTCTTGGCGAGCTCGTTGATGGTGACGCCGGACTCCTTGATGGACTCCTGCTCGGTGAGGCAATTCTCCTTGTAGAACTTCTCGAGCTTGCCGAGGGCGATCTTCTCCTGGATGAACTCGGGCTTGCCGGACTCGGCAGCCTGGGCCATGTAAATGCCCTTCTCGTGCTCGAGAACGTCCGCAGGAACGTCCTCGCGACGTGCAGCGACGGGGTTGGCAGCAGCGACCTGCATCGCAACGTCGTGCGCGAAGCTCTTGAACTCCTCGTTGGAGCCCGTCTCGGCCTTGCCGTACGTGAACGCGACGATGTCAGCGAGCTTGCCGTTGTGGTGGACGTACTTCGCGAGAGAACCGTCCTCGGCGACAATGCGCTTGAAGCGGGCGATCTTCATGTTCTCGCCAATGACGTGAATCATCTCGGTGAGCTCGTCAGCAACGGTGTGCTCGCCCATGCTGCAGGCCTTGAGAGCCTCGACATCGGCGGGATCGTTCTCTGCAACAACCTTAGCGAGGTCGTTTGCAAAGCCGACGAACTTCGGGTTGGTGCCGACGAAGTCGGTCTCGCAGGTGAGCTCGAGAAGAGCACCGGTCTTGGCGTCGTCAGAGAGATACGCAGCGACGGTGCCCTCGTTGGTCTCGCGGCCAGCGCGCTTGACGGCCTTAGCGACGCCCATCTTGCGGAGGACGTCGACGGCCTTGTCGATGTCGCCGTCGGCCTCGACGAGAGCCTTCTTGCACTCCATCATCGGGGAGTCGGTCATCTCGCGAAGCTGCTTTACGAGAGCAGCGGTAATCTTGGTTGCCATGGTATGCACTCCTTTGTCTCTACTTTAAAGAAGCCTACTCAGCTGCAGGGGTCTCGACTGCGGGAGTGGTCTCGCCGGAGGCCATCTCCTCGACAGAAATCTGCTCCTTGCCAGTGCCCGCAAGGATGGCGTCGGCAACAAGCTCGCACATAAGGTTGACGGAACGGATGGCGTCATCGTTCGCGGGAATGCCGTAGTCGACGACGTCCGGGTCGGAGTTGGTGTCGAGAAGGGCGACGACGGGGATGTGGAGGCGGTTTGCCTCGCGGATGGCAATCTCCTCACGCTTGCTGTCGACCACGAAGATTGCCTGGGGAAGTGCGTGAAGGTCACGAGCTCCACCGAGGTTGCGCTGAAGCTTGTCGAGCTCCTTCGTCAGGACTGCCTGCTCCTTCTTGGGGAGAAGAGCCATACGGCCGTCCTCCACCATGGACTCGAGCTCCTCCATGCGGTCGATGCGGGAACGCATGGTGACGAAGTTGGTGAGCATGCCGCCGAGCCAACGCTGGTTGATGTAGGGCATGCCGCAACGCTCTGCCTGAGTGGCAATCGGCTCCTGAGCCTGCTTCTTGGTGCCGACGAAGAGGATGCGACCGCCCTTGGCAGCCGTCTCCTTCAGGAACGTATACGCCTTATCGGCGTCGAGAACCGTCTGCTTGAGGTCAAGAATGTAGATGCCGTTGCGCTCGCCGAAGATGTAGGGCTTCATCTTCGGGTTCCAACGACGCGTCTGGTGGCCATAGTGGCAACCAGCCTCGAGCAGGGTACGGATGTTGATCTTAACAGCCATTCCTAAAACCTCCATTGGTTGGTCCTCCGTGTGATATCAACCCCGTACGTGCCACCTGAAATGCGGCTCACATCTCAGGCACCGTGGCCGACGAGTCGTCACACGTGTGAATTAATGCTGCACGGTCGCACAGCAAGAAGGAATTATAACAGGGTGTTACGACTAAAACCACGCGATGGACAAATCGATGCCACTCCACAAGGTTTGCAGGATTCTTCGCCCATCATCCACAAATGAAGGAAGGTGGGAAGTCGCGAGGTTTATTCAGACCTTGGATGTGCCTGCCTTGCCGCGGCCTTCATCCTATCGATTGTCAGATGCGTATAAATCTGCGTCGTTGACAGGTCTGAGTGGCCTAGAAGTGTTTGGACGCTCCTGAGGTCGGCACCTCCGGCAAGAAGCTCCGTCGCAAATGTGTGCCTCATCGCATGTGGCGTCACGCGTCTTCCAATCCCCGACTCTGTAGCTCGTCTTTCGAATACCGTTCGTAGGGCGTCGGCGCTCATTCGGTTGCCCCTCGTCGAAAGGAAGAGGGCGTGCTCGTGCTCTCTCGCGGATTTTGCGCTGAGGATTGGTCGGGCATCCCGTACGTAGTTCGCGACTCGTTCGCATGCGAGCTTGTAGATGGGAACGATTCGTACCTTGCTTCCCTTTCCAAAGAGCCTGACCTGCCTTTGTGACAGGTCGACGTCGCCCACATCAAGCGAAGATATCTCTGAAATTCTTGCTCCGGTTGCATAGAGAAGTTCCAGAAACGCCCTGTCCCGCATGTCACGGACGTCAGTCCCTCCGCATACGCCCAATATCGCCTCTGCCTCTGACTCCGTCAGGGTCTTCGGAAGCGACTTGGCCCGCTTCGGGCTTGCAATCGCCGCTGCTGAATCCTGTTCTGCTATCCCTTCGTCAAGTAGCCATTTGTATAGGTCACGTACGGCGGAGAGCCGGCGATTCATTGTGGACGTAGAGTATCCCGCCATATTCATGTCGGCGAGGTACCCGCGAAGTTGCGTATGGCTTACTGTCAATGGGTCGACGCCGCTTCGCTCCAGCCACCTGACGTATGAGTCGAGGTCACTCGCATACGCGCGAACTGTATTCGAGGAGAAGAGCCTTGCTCCACGATTGCTTCTCAGGAACGACTCGATATATCCCTTGAAAAGACCGAGGGACTTCTCGGTGCCAGGATTAGTCTCTCCCACTTTGTTCACCAGGGAAGAGATCTCGTCTCGATTCAAGATACCTGTCCATGTCGCAAGAGGCCCTGTCTGCATAGGCCTGGTATCGCTCCCTTTTCTTCATCCTCTTTCCCTCGATTGGCGGCACGAGGCCGAAGTTCACATGCATCGGCTGGTAGGGATACGTGTCCGGGTTTGTGGCATACGAGACGAGCGAGCCAAAAGCACTGGTCTCGGGAAGGCTGACTGCCGGAAGATCTCGTAGCTCGGCATAGGTGTTGAGCGCGGCAAGAAGGCCTGATGCTATGGCCTCTGTATAGCCCTCGGTACCCGTAATCTGTCCCGCGAGCCTCACGCCAGTGCCAGGAATCGCGAACGTCTTGTCCAGGACTCTGGGGGAATCGACAAAGGAGTTTCTGTGCATGACTCCATATCGGAAGAAGTCTGCGTTCTCAAGGCCCGGGATCATTCTGAACACGCGCTTCTGTTCGCCCCAGGTTAGGTTCGTCTGGAATCCAACGAGATTGTATGCCGTGTTGGACGCGTTCTCCGATCGAAGCTGTACCGCCGCCCAGGGCCTTCTCCCCGTCCTGGGGTCCTCGAGGCCTACCGGCTTGAGCGCTCCGAACCTCAGGGAATCGCGACCCGTCCTCGCGACTTCCTCAACTGGTTGACAAGCGTTAAAGAGGTCGCTCTGCTCGAACTCCTTGGAGACGACCCTCTTTGCGTCAACGAGTGCGTCGTAGAACGCATCGTACTCATCCCTGTCCATCGGGCAGTTGAGATAGTCTCCCCTACCCGTTTCGTCGTAGCGCGACTGTGAGAATACGACGCTTCTGTCAAGCGTCTGCGCGTCAACTATTGGGGCTGCAGCGTCGTAGAACGAAAGCGACTCTCCGCCGACCTTCTCGGCTATTGCCGAGAAAAGCTCGTCCCCGCAAAGTGGTCCTGCGGCTATAACTGCGGGGCCATCTGGGAGGGCGGTCTGGACCCTGCGCTGCACCTCGATGTTCTCGTCACGCGATATCGCCTCTCCGACAAGACCGGAGAACATCTTTCTGTCAACGGCCAACGCCCCGCCAGCCGGCACGGCCGCTTCCCGTGCAAAGGCAAGGAGTTTCGACCCCATCTTTGCGAGCTCTTCCTTAAGAAGTCCCGCGGCGCTGTCGTGCCTTGTGGACTTCAACGAGTTCGAGCAGACGAGCTCTGCAAAGCCGTCGGTGTGGTGGGCCGCCGTGCTGGCCACGGGACGCTGCTCGACCAATGTCACGTGCAGTCCTCTCGCTGAGAGCTGCAGTGCACACTCGCTGCCTGCCAGCCCTCCACCGATGACGGTAACACTCTCAGCCAACTGATCCCCCTCTTCGCTATTTCCTAACGACCATTCTATCGGACGTATTGAAAAATTCTTCCGAGGGAGAGTACCTCCCGTCTGGCAATCGGATCACCATGCCTCTCGCCTCGTAGTCGGATAGCGTGCCGAGTATGGTGATTACGCTGTCCCCGAGCCTGTTAGCAAGCTCGTCCGCGCGAGTCGGAGAGGCAACCAAGGCAGACATGACCCTGCCCATCTCTGAATTGTCGGGGTCTTCTGTAAGCCTGAGCTTGTCGTAGTCCAGGGCAATGCACATTTCAAGATCGCGTTCGGAGCAGATGATGCTCGCGCCATCCGATATGAGCTCGTTCGTCCCCACGGACTGCGGCGAGAATATCGAGCCCGGTACGGCATAGAGCATCCTTCCGAGTTGCGATGCCATCTCCGCCGTGCTCATCGTTCCAGACTTCTTCCCCGCCTCGATTACGAGTGTCGCCCTCGATAGAGCGGCAATTACTCCGTTTCTCTTCGGGAAGGCGTAACGTCTCGGAGGCGCCCCCCAATTCTCGATGGAGACAACAGCCCCATCGCGCTCTATCGACCTCTGGAACACGTCGCTCGACGTCTGCGGATAGATGACGTCTGCTCCACAACCAGATACGATGATCGATGTTCCCCCAGCATCCAACGCGGCCCTGGAGGCCGCCGAGTCGCATCCAAGCGCTCCTCCAGATATGACGGCAAGCCCGCTTTCCGCGGCAACCCTACCCGCAATCTCGGCGACCGCCATGCCGTAAGGCGTTGCGCGTCTTGAGCCAACTATGGCAATGCTCGGAAGGTGCAGCGCCTCCGGATTGCCAATTCCGTAGATAGTCTCAGGAGGATGTGGAAGGTCTTCCAATGACTTGGGATAGCTGTCATGTTTGCGACTGAGCTCAAACGATTCACTTGTCACCCTTCCCTCCTGTCCCTGTAGGCGCATGCCTCTAGAACGTCTTCTCTCGTTACGAAATCTCTCTCTTCGATGTCCGCTATAGTCCTTGCAATTCCTCCTACGCGGACTATCGCCCTTCCTCCAAAGCCAAGCCTTCGCGCCAAGTTTTCCAATTCGATTCGAGCGCAATCGTCAAAGCGCATTGGCTCGAGTCCTTGCTCGGAGAGCCCGTCCTCTCCTGACTGCCGCATCCTCCAGTCTCTGAACTCCCTGCCTGTCTGGACCTGTCGTCGCATCTCCTCCGAGCTCATCCCCTCCTCGCCGGATACCACCTTCCGAGAGTCGGGACGGCTTACGAAGACGTGGAGGTCGATTCTGTCGTTCAGCGGGCCACCAATACGTGACTGGTACTGCGTGATCTTCGCTGGCGTGCACTTGCATTGGTGACGATCGTCGCCAAGGTATCCACATGGGCATGGGTTGGAGGCGGCAAGGAACATGAAGTTGCAGGGGAAACGATAAAGCCCGTCCGCACGAACGAGTCTCACCTCGTGCTCCTCGAAGGGCTGCCTCAGCGATTGCAGGACGTTGGAAGAGAATTCTGGCAACTCGTCCAGAAACAGGACGCCCTCATGCGAAAGTGACACCTCCCCAGGTCGAACCGGACTCCCCCCGCCAATCATTCCTGCCATCGAAATCGAGTGGTGCGGGGATCTGAATGGTCTCTTCCCAGCGGCAATGTCCGTGACATCCAGTCCTGCTACCGAGTTCACGAGCATGGCTTCCTCCCCTTCCTCTCTTGTCAACGGTGGAAGAATCGTAGGCATTCTCTTTGCGAGCATCGTCTTCCCTGAGCCCGGAGGCCCAATCATGAGCAACCCATGCCTGCCCGTCGCCGATATGACCATTGCGCGCTTTGCGGATTCCTGATCAACCACGTCAGAAAAGTCCATGTCGGGCGTGCTTTGGCAATCCACGAAGTCGGGAGCCCTTCTGGGCACTGTTGGCAGCGATCCAATTCCACGCACGATTTCGGCCAGGGACTCTAGGTCCAAGAAGTTGCTTGAGCCATAGAGTTCGTTCGTTCCAGATCCGACGAGTCTCATCCCAAGCCTCTCGGCTAGCCGCTCATAGGCGACCATCCCCCGCACGGGATTGACGGAACCGTCAAGGGCAAGCTCCCCCACGAACAGGCAACCCTCGATACCACGAGAGGGGATCTGCGAGGTTGTGGCAAGTATCGCAACGGCAAGTGGGAGGTCGAAACCGGTCCCAGTCTTCCTCAGCTCGCCTGGCGACAGGTTGACCGTGAACCTGAGTCTCGGCATCTTTAGTCCAGACGCCCTAATTGCGCACCGGACTCTGGAGCGCGACTCCAGCACATTAGAGTCGGGCATCCCCACAATCGCAATCCCAGGAATCCCGTTCGAAGTCGCGATCTCGAGGTCGACGGGAAGCGCTTCCATGCCACGCAAGGTTGCGCTGTGCACCACGAGACAAGGCGAAGCACCCATCATCCATCACTGGTCCCACTCGAACGCTCCGCAGAGATGGCGAAGCCTTGCCAAGTGCATCCCGACGATGTTCACGGCGATGACGTCAAAGCGTATATTAAATACCCCTGGATGGTCATACAGATATCTCAGCGCGAGTCTCCTGTACTTCTCCTGCTTCGTCCGGTCCACGGCAAGCTCGGGTATCAGCTCCTTGTCGATTCCTAGGGCAAGCCGCGTCTTCACCTCAACGAGGACATGCACGTCGTGCCCATCCTCGTCCAAAGTCCTTGCGACTATGTCGATTTCTCCGTCCGAGCAACTCCAGTTCCTGTCGATGACCTCGTAGCCCCTGTGCGTTAGATACGTACCCGCGATCTTTTCGCCTTCCTGGCCAAGCTCCTTAGGCGTTAGCTGGTCAACCGGCCTGTCCGACGCTGGCGGCTCGGGAGCGCATTCGTTGGCGCCGTTGGGGCAGCCACATCCCGATTGGGCTCGCGACATGGGGGTTGATTCCGGCCCGCCTTCCTCCACAGCCGCTCCGGCATACCCGGAGTCGTCATATCCCGCCTGTTGTGCTCCGTAGATCTCGTCTTCGCTCATGGGAACCTCCCAGCCTCTCCTATGGGCTTTCGAGCTTCCCTCAAGGGCCTTTACGCTATCTCCCCCATGCCTTGCGCGGAACTTTACAACGACGTTGGCTTCGCGCACGAGCCCTCAACGTCGCACGTGATTGGTGCGCGAAAAAATCTTATGATTCACATTCTTATGAGAAGAGCCTGGGGGTCTCCAAGAAATTCCCACAAAACGACACCCTGTGGATCGGGGTCAGCCCAAGCCTCTTGATTGCGTCAATGTGCGACGGCGAGCCATAGCCCTTGCATTCGGCAAGGTGGTACTCGGGATACTCCGAGTCGTACGCCACCATGATTGCATCCCTCGTCACCTTGGCGACTATGGATGCGGCGGCAATGCAGGCAATGCGCGCATCGCCCTTGACCAAGGTCTTCTCCCTTGGGTGAACGTGAACGGGGTTACCGTCGATGAGTACGCAGTCTGGGTCGACGCCCGAATCCTCTATCGCGCCGGACATCGCCATGCGTAGCGCCGTTGCCATTCCCACAGCATCGATTGACGCCGGCTCGACGTGTGCTATTCCGATGGCCGTCGCAACCTCGGCAATCCTCGCCGCAAGCACCTCGCGCCGCTCTGGAGAGAGCTGCTTGGAGTCGTTAAGGCCGTATATCCTCGGCTCCTTTGGAAGCGCGACCGCACAGACTGTCAGAGGCCCAGCTATCGCTCCGCGACCCACCTCGTCAACACCCAGCACGACGCCATCGCCCCCGAGCTCAGCCTGAAGCTCGTACATGCCGTCCACTCGAGCGATCTCGGCCTCCTCGCGATGCTTCCTCCTCAGCGCGGATTGCACGGCGTGCTGGACCTGCTTGCGGGGATCCTCTGAGTATCGCCGCGCCAGCTCGTCAATCTCGTCCAGGCTCGCGTCGTGGAGTCTGGCCGCGACTTCCCTTGCACTTGCCGGACGAGATGCCTGCGTCATGTTCTCTCCCTATAAAAAAGGCGACACCGCGAGGGTGCCGCCAAAGTGTGCCTATGGAAAGGCCTAGCGCTTCTCGCGGATGCGAGCTGCCTTGCCGACGCGGTCGCGCAGATAGTAGAGCTTTGCGCGGTTGACGTCGCCGTGACGCACGACCTCGAGCTTTGCGATCTTGGGGCTGTGCAGGGGGAAGGTGCGCTCGACACCGACGCCGAAGCTGATCTTGCGGACGGTGAAGGTCTCGCGGGAGCTGGCACCGCTCATGCGGATGACGTCGCCCTGGAAGACCTGGATGCGCTCGCGGTCACCCTCCTTGATGCGGTAGTGAACCTTGACGTTGTCGCCCACGCGGACCTGAGGGATGTCCTCACGGATCTGCTGACGCTCGATGGCGCGAATGTAGTCCATAGTTTCCTCGTCTCTAGAGGTGCCGTCGCCGTGTGCGCGGCACATAGGTTTACACACAAGGTAGGAGTATATCCCTCGGAACGCGGTCCAGCAAGCTCTTGGTTCGCGTCAAAACTATTTCACACACCGGCTCTCATGCGCCCACGGCGCGCCTCTACCCTACCTCAGTCCCCACGCGCGTGGAACGAACAGGTCCTGGTACCTCCGGATTGCGAAGCGATCCGTCATGGAGCTGATGTAGTCGGCCACTCGCACCTCGTCGGGTGCGTCGCAGGTCTCGTACTCCGAAGGGAGCTCCCCAAGATGGTTGGCGTAATAGTCGAAGAGTGCCTCCACGACATGCTCTGCCTTCGGCTCCTCGGACTTTGCGTCTCCCGTCTTGTAGAGGTTCGAGAAGAGAAACGCGCGCATTCCCATGAGCGCGCCCCAGACCTTGTCTGACATCTCGATGTCCCCAGCGGCTGCGCTGGTGGACACGGCGTCATGAACCATCGTCGCGATGCGCTCCGAGGAGGAACCTCCCAGCACCTCCCTGCATCTTATGGGAAGCATCTCTTCGGTCAACAGGCCTGCGCGCTCTGCATCGTCGATGTCGTGGGTGACGTATGCGATCCTGTCGGCCCGAGCCACGATCCTCCCCTCGAGCGTACGGGCATGCAGACTTCCCGCGTGACACCGCATGCCATCGAGCACCTCCAGGCTGAGGTTGAGGCCACGACCATCCCTCTCGTAGAGCTCGGTGACGCGCACGCTCTGCTCGTTGTGCCTGAAGAGACCGCTCGCGGTATCTGACCGTGGGTCGATGCCCAGGTGCCGGGCCATAGCCCGTCTGAGCGCCCGCTCCCCCGCATGCCCAAAGGGCGTGTGGCCAAGGTCATGGCCCAGTGCTATCGCTTCCGTCAGGTCCTCGTTGAGCCTGAGCGGGCGAGCGATGTCCCGCGCGATCTGGGCAACCTCGAGCGTGTGCGTGAGCCTCGTCCGATAGTGGTCGCCCTCCGGCGCCAGGAAGACCTGCGTCTTGTTCGCGAGGCGCCTGAAGCTCTTGCTGTGGAGGATTCTGTCCCTGTCGCGCTGATAGCAGGTCCTAAGCGGGTCTGCCGGCTCCGGCTTTCCCCTGCCGAGGGACGAGTCCGCAAAAGAGGCCTTCGGCGAAAGGATCTCATGCTCGCGCCTCTCGAGCTCCGTGCGCATGCAGACGTCCATCTTTCCTCCTGGATACCGACCTCGGAACCTTTGCGAAATATGCAAGAGGGGGAGAAGGACCGTTGTCCTTCTCCCCCACTCTAAACCAAACAGTAGGCTTAGACAGCTCTCAGGCTACTCCCCGATCTTCTTGGGGCCGCCGTTGGAGTTGATCTTCGCCTGTGCGCCGGCAAGACGCGCGATGGGCACGCGGTACGGCGAGCAGGAGACATAGTCAAGACCAAGGTCGTAGTACATCTGGATGGAGTCCGGATCGCCGCCGGTCTCACCGCAGACGCCGCAGACGATCTTGTCGTTGGCCTCGTGGCCGCCCTCGACGCCCATCTTGACGAGCTTGGCGATGCCGTAGTCGAGCGTCTCGAACGGGTTGGACTTCAGAATCTTCTTCTTGAGGTACAGAGGAACGAATGCGCCCTCGACGTCGTCGCGAGAGTAGCCGAAGCCCATCTGCGTGAGGTCGTTGGTGCCGAAGCTGAAGAAGTCGGCGTACTTGCCGATCTCGTCGGCGGTGACGGCAGCACGCGGGATCTCGATCATGCAGCCGACGGGGATGTCAAGGTCGACACCAGTCTGCTCGGAGACGGACGCGATGGTCTCCTCAATCTGGTCGCGCTCGACCTTGAGCTCCTGCCAGGTACCAACCAGCGGCACCATGATCTCGGGCCTCGGGTCGAGGCCACGCTTCTTGAGGTGCGCCGCGGCGCCCGCGATGGCACGAACCTGCATCTCGGTAAGCTCGGGGTACACGATGCCCAGACGGCAGCCACGCAGGCCAAGCATCGGGTTGGCCTCCTGGAAGGAGTCCAGACGAGCAAGCATGTCACGACGTGCCTTGAGCTGCGTCTCGTTCTCGCCACGGTCCTCGGCGTGAGCAAGGGCAACGGCGTAGTCGCGCGGGTTGTCCAGGAACTCGTGCAGAGGCGGGTCGAGGAGACGGACGATGACGGTCTTGCCGTCCATGGCCTCGAACATTCCGAGGAAGTCGTCGGTCTGGGCCTTCAGAAGCTGGCCAAGTGCGGTCTGTTTGTCGCCGGTGCGGTCGGCGAGGATGAAGGTCTGGATGATCTGCTTGCGGTCGCCCAGGAACATGTGCTCGGTACGGTCAAGGCCAATGCCCTCGGCGCCGAAGTCACGGGACAGCTTCGCGTCTGCGGGGTTGTCCGCATTGGCGCGGACGCCGAACAGACGGCCACGAGAGGCGTCGTGACGGACGTCGTCGGCCCACTCGAGGATGGTCTCGAGGTCGCCGGTGAGCTCCGGGCGAACCAGAGGCACCTCGCCCAGGATGACGTCACCAGTGGTGCCGTTGATGGAGATGACGTCGCCCTCGTGCAGGACGATGTCGGTGCCGGTGATGGCGCACTCCTTGGCCTTCGCGTCAATCTTGAGTGCCTCGGCACCACAGACGCAGGGGGCGCCCATGCCGCGGGCGATGACGGCCGCGTGAGAGGTCTTTCCACCGTGGGACGTGAGGATGCCCTCGGCGGCCACCATGCCCTTGAGGTCGTCAGGGGTGGTCTCCCAACGGACGAGGATGCAGGGCTTCTCGATGTTGTGATAGTGAACGGCGGCGTCAGAGGAGAACACGACGGCGCCCACGGCGGCGCCAGGGCTGGCGTTCATGCCCTTGGCAACGACGTCGAGCTTCGCCTTCGGGTCGAACTGCGGGTGCAGAAGCTGGTCGAGCTGCGCGGGAGCGACGCGCATGATCGCCTGCTCCTTGCTGATGCGGCCCTCGTCGACCATCTGCATGGCGACCTTCAGTGCGGAGAGCGCGGTGCGCTTGCCGACACGCGTCTGCAGCATCCAGAGCTTGCCCTCCTGAATGGTGAACTCGAGGTCCATCATGTCCGCGTAGTGATCCTCGAGAATCTCGAAGACGCGGTAGAGGTCCTTGCCGGCCTGCTCGAGGCCAGGAGTCTTGGGAAGATCGGCGATGGGTTCCGTGTTGCGGATGCCTGCGACGACGTCCTCGCCCTGTGCGTTCACGAGGAAGTCGCCATAGCGCTCGTTCGTGCCGTCGGCGGGGTTACGCGTGAAGGCAACGCCGGTGGCGGAAGTCGAGCCCATGTTGCCGAAGACCATGACCTGCACGTTGACGGCGGTACCGAGCGTGTCGTCGATCTTGTTCTGCTTGCGGTACAGGATTGCGCGCGGTGTGTTCCAGGATCCGAAGACGGCCTGCTCGGCAAGGCGAAGCTGCAGGTAAGGATCCTGCGGGAACTCTGCCACGCCGTTCGGCGCAACCTCGGGGTGAGCCTGGGAGTCGACGTTCTTGGCGAAGATTTCCTTGAAGGTCGCGGTGAGGTCCTTAAGGTCCTCAGCGGTGAGCTCGGTATCGAGCTTTACGCCCTTCTCCTCCTTCTTCTCGTTGATGGCGTCCTCGAAGAGCTGGCCATCAACACCCATGACGACGTCGGAGAACATCTGAACGAAACGACGGTAGGAATCCCAGCCGAAGCGCTCGTTGTTCGTCTTCTTGATGAGGCCCTGGACGGAGTCATCGTTGAGGCCCAGGTTGAGGACGGTGTCCATCATGCCAGGCATGGAGAAGGGCGCGCCGGAGCGGACGGAGACGAGCAGAGGGTCGTCCTTGTCGCCGAGCTTCTTGCCCATGCGCTTCTCGAGGTCCTTGCGGTATACGTCGATCTCGTCGAGAACGCCGTCAGGCCACACATTGCCAGCGCTGGAATATGCAACGCAGGTCTGGCAGGTGATGGTGAATCCCGGAGGGACAGGAAGGCCGATGTTTGCCATCTCTGCAAGGTTCGCGCCCTTGCCGCCAGTGATCCACTTGGCCTCGTCAACGGTCTTGCCGGCGACTTCGGTAACGTTGTTACCGTTTTCGTCAACGCCGAATTTGTACACGTGCTTTTCAGCCATTTGACACCCCTGATCGTTTTCCCGCGGTGCGATAGTGCACCTAGTCCTTTTGGCACCACTCTGATTGCGAATCTCGCAGCACCTCTAACGACCCTATTGTATCCACAAGTATTGGTTTATCGTTCACGAATACACATTTGAGGGTAAAAAAGGTCGTTAGCATCCACTCAGACGCTAACGACCACCGCACGCAAAATACTTCTTTACAGTCGCTACAAGTTGAACTAGCGATTAAATCTCCTGAACCTCGCTGTCGACGCGGCGTCCCGCGACCAGCTTCGGCTCCTCGCCCGTGAGCGACGAGAGCACCGTGATGGCGGGTCCCAGAAGGTCGATTGAGGGCACACCGCGCTTGTCAAGCTCGCGACGGATGTCCCTGCGCAGGTTGCGATCGACGATCGTGTGGAAGACTGCTACGGGAATGCCCTCCTCGAGATTCTCGTCCAGGTACTTGACGACGGTGTCGAGGCTCCTCACGTTGGCGATGCTTTTGATCGTAACGCTGTCCTCGCTGAACTGGTCAGCCGCGGCCTCAACCACGCCGGTCGCGGTCTTTCCACGTGCGTCGGAAATGACGATCACGACAGGGGTCTGCACGTCAAAGATGTCCTCGTCCATACCAGCCTCGTCTCCCATATCGAAACCTCCTAGCCGGAGGATAACCCCCCGCATAACGGTTGAACTGCTCTGCCCAATCCTACTTCTTCTTCGAGAGAGCGCCAATGTTGGCTACACCGTTGAAAACCGCGGCGAACCTGTTGAGAAGCCTCAGACGGTTCTCCCTTACCACAGTGTCCTCGTCCATGACGAGTACGTCATCAAAGAACCGGTCGATTGGCTCACGTAGTTCGGCGAGAGCCTTGCAGGCACCATCGTAGTCACGCTTCGAAAGCGCTTCCTCCACGCTTTCGTCACCCTTCCTACACGCGGCGAGAAGCGACTTCTCCGCGTCGCCCATGATCGACTCGTCGACGTCGGTCCCGAGCGACTTGTCTCCAAGGTGCGCAGCACGGGCATATGCCGTCGCAAGGTCGTCAAAGAGCTCCGGCTCGTTCTTGCGAGCGTTCTCGAGCGCGTGGGCGCGCTCGAGGAACTCCTCGGGATCGATGACGCCCACGCTCGACACGGCCTCGATGGTATCGGGCGAGATCTTCTCGTCACGGGCGATGGTGTTGAGCCTTCCGGCGAAGAACTTCTCCACCTCGTGCTGGACGGTCGCCTTGTCGAATTCCAGCCCCTGCTCCGCATACGCGTCCAGTGCGACGGATATGAGCTTCTTGAGCGAGACCTGCGGCATCGTCCTGAGCATGGAGATGATGCCGATTGCGGAGCGCCTGACCGCAAAGGGGTCCGAGGAGCCGGTGGGCGGCTCGTCGATTGCGAACAGGCCGCAGACCGTGTCGAGCTTGTCTGCGATCGCGACGCACTTTCCCACTACGCCGGCAGGCATGTCGTCACCGGCGAAGCGGGGGCGATAGTGGTCACGAATGGCCTCGGCGACCTCGTCCGGCTCGCCTGAGGCCTTTGCGTAATAGCCGCCCATGACACCCTGCTGGCTCGTGAACTCGACGACGGCCTGGGTCACGAGGTCGGCCTTGGCAAGGTGTGCGGCGCGCTCAGCCATCTTGACGACGCGCTCGTCCTGACCGTCCTCTCGCGCGACCTCGGGGGCGATCTTCTCCATTCGGAGGGTCTTTTGGTACACGGTGCCAAGCTTCTCCTGGAAGACGACGTCCTTGAGCTTCTCGACGTAGTCCGCGAGAGGCTTCTTGAGGTCCTCCTCATAGAAGAACTTCGCATCATCGAGACGCGCGCGTACGACGCGCTCGTTACCGTCGATGACGCGCTCGTCGTTGCGGCGCGCGGTGTTGGAGACGACCACGAACTCGCGGGTCAGGTTTCCGTCCGCGTCGTAGATCGGGAAGTAGCGCTGGTTGGAGAGCATGGAGTCGCAGATGATCTCGTTGGGGACCTTGAGGAACTCCTCGTCGAACTTGCCCACGAGAACCGAGGGGTACTCCGTGAGGTTCACGACCTCGTCGAAGATCCTCTTGGGCGTGTCGACGTGGGCGCCGCCACGCTCCTGCTCAACCCTCTTGATCCCGTCGAGGATGACCTTGCGTCGCTCGTCCTCAAAGAGCACGCCTGCCTTACGGCAGGTCTCGACATAGCTCGCAGGGTCCTTCACCAGGTGCTCGCCGGGACCGAGGACGCGATGTCCGCGCGTGACGTGGCCGGACGTGACGTCGGCGTACTTCACGGGAACGACCGTCTCGCCGAGAAGGGCACAGATCCAACGGATGGGCCTCACGAACGTCTGGTGCTCCGAGCCCCAGCGCTGCGAGCGGTAATTGGGCCACTCGAGCGATGCGATGGAGTCCTCGGACAGCTTGGTCAGGATCGGGAGCGCGGGCTGGGAGGGCACGTTCTTCTCCGCGAAGACGTACTCGCGGCCATCGGCGTCCTGGCGCCTCACCAGGTCGGTCGCGGCGAGGCCGAACTTGCGCGCGAAGCCGGCGGCGGCCTTGGTCGGGTTGCCGTCCGCGTCGAACGCGATGTTGGCCGCGGGGCCACGCTTGACCTCGTGGACCTCCTCCGTCGCGGTCGCGACGTCCTTGACGATGACCGTGAGGCGGCGCGGCGTGCTCATGGCGCTCACTTCGCCGTGCGCTAGGCCCGCCTCGTCAAGCCCCTTGCCGACGAGCTGGCCAAATTGCTTTATCGCATGGATGAGAGGAGCGGAGGGCATCTCCTCGGTACCGACCTCCAACAGAAAGTCCAGGGTCTCTGCCATCTAGGCCACCTCCCCCTTCTTGTTCTTGTCGTCTTGCTTGCTGGCCACCTCCGCGAGGTATGCCTCGCAGCAGGCCTTCGCGATGGTGCGGACGCGAAGGATGTAGTTGGCGCGCTCGGTCGCGGAGATGGCCCCGCGGGAGTCGAGCAGGTTGAAGGCGTGCGAGCACTTCATGACGCAGTCGTAGGCCGGCAGCGGCAGCTTGCGCTCGAGGCAGGCGTTGCACTCCCTCTCGTAGTCGTCGAACTTGTTGCGCATCATTTCGACGTTGGCGACCTCGAAGTTGTACGTGGAGAACTCGAACTCGTTCTCGTGGAAGACGTCGCCGTACGTCATGGGCGTGCCGTCGGGCAGGTAGCTCCATACGAGGTCATACACGGAGTTGACGCCCTGCGCGTACATTGCGATGCGCTCGAGGCCATACGTGATCTCGACGGGAACCGGGTCGACCTCGAGTCCGCCGACCTGCTGGAAGTACGTGAACTGCGTGACCTCCATGCCGTTGAGCCAGACCTCCCAGCCGAGGCCCCACGCGCCGAGAGTCGGGCTCTCCCAGTCATCCTCGACGAAGCGGACGTCGTGGTCGTTGGGATCGAGGCCGATTGCGGCCAGGGAGCCAAGGTAGAGGTCCTGCGAGTCGACCGGGGAGGGCTTGAGCAGCACCTGGAACTGGTAGTAGTGCTGCAGACGGTTGGGGTTGTCGCCGTAGCGTCCGTCGGCGGGACGGCGGCAGGGCTGCGGGTAGCAGGTCCTCCACGCCTGGGGACCAAGGGAGCGCAGCAGCGTCGCGGTGTGGAACGTGCCGGCGCCTACCTCGCTGTCGTAGGGCTGCATCACGGTGCACCCCTGTTCTGCCCAGTACTTCTCGAGCGTCAGGATTATCTCCTGAAACGTAAGCGGCTTGTCGCTCATGTGCTTGTCTGCTCCCATCGTATGTGTGCCCACGCGCTAGAGTCCGCGCGCGTCCTTGAACGGCCAGAATATGAACACGGCCCTTGATGATACCGAATCTGTGCTCACCGCGCCAAAGTAGCGGGAGTCCAGGGAGTTGGTCCTGTTGTCGCCCATCACCCAGATGTGTCCCTCGGGCACCTTGTACGGGTAGCTGATGGCCTCGCTCAGGGTGCTCGAGTACTGCTCCAGCGGATAGCTGGGCTTGCCCTCGGTGTAGGACTCGCTCAGCTTCTTCCCGTTGACGTAGACGTATCCGTCCTTGAGGTTCACGGTGTCGCCCGCCACGGCAATCACGCGCTTGATGAGCGTGGTCCCGGGCTTGTCGGGATCGTCGAACGTGACGATGTCGCCCCGCTTTGGGCTCGACGTCCTGTAGGTGACCTTCTCGCCCACCAGGCGGTCGCCCTCCTGGATCGTGTCGAGCATGGAGCCCGACGGCACGATGTACACCTCGGCGACGAAGGCCCTCACGAAGAGCGCGAGGCCCACGCCGATGGCAATCGTGATGACCCACTCGAGCCAACCCGGGATCCTCTTGCCCTGCTCCTTCTGTTCAGTTGACGCCATCAATCGTCCTTCCCGTATTCCCCGTCGAGGATGCCGGACACGAACTCGCGCTCCTCCTCGGTCATGTCGGCCGATTCGAGCAGGTCGGGCCTCCAGCGAGCCGTCCGCTCAAGCGCGCTCCGGCGTCGCCACGCGTCCACGGCACCATGGTCACCTGAGAGCAGGACGTCGGGTACGCGCCTGCCCTCGAAGTCCGCCGGACGCGTGTACTGCGCGTACTCGAGCAGCCCGTCGCTGAAAGACTCGTCCCGCGCGCTCATCTCGTCACCGAGAGCGCCAGGCAGGAGCCTCACGACCGAGTCGATCACGACGAGCGCCGCGAGCTCTCCGCCCGTGAGCACGTAGTCGCCGAGCGAGAAGACCTCGTCAGCCAGCTCGTAGGCTCGCTCGTCCATGCCCTCGTACCGCCCGCACACCAAAAGCACCCGGTCCATGTGCGAGAGCCGCTCAGCGCAGGCCTCGTCGTAGCGACGTCCGCAGGGCGAGAAGAACACGACGTGGGGAGCGGAGGCCCCCCTTTGCGATATGTCACGTATCGCCTCGAAGATGGGCGCCGGCTTCATGAGCATGCCCTGCCCGCCGCCGAACGGCGCGTCGTCCACCGTATTGTGCCGGTCGTGCGTCCAGTCCCGCAGGTTGTATGCCTCGAAGTCGAGTATCCCCTTGGACTGCGCGCGGCCCATGATCGACTCATCGAGATAGGGCGCGAAAACCTGCGGGAAGACGGATAGGGTCTCGAACCTCAACGCGCGTCACTCCCCACGGTCCCGTCGGGGACCCTCACGACTATCGACCCCCGTCGCGGGGTCTCGAGCACGAACTCGTCCACGACGGGCACCATTACCTCGCCGTAGGGACCCTCGACGGTCCAGACGTCATTGGCGGGACCGACGATGACCTCGGAGATCCTGCCAAGGTATCCGAGCCTCTCGTCCGTCACGTCGCGACCCATCAGCCAGTCGACGTCGGAGCGCTCGAACCCGTTGGGCAGGTCCTCAACACGCGCGAGGAGCGTCCTACCCACGAGCTTCGATGCCGCCTCGAGGTCGTTTACACCCTCGAGGCGCACGAGCTGGCCCCTTTCGCCCCCATCGGCTGCAAGCACCTTGCGCCAGCGTGGTCCCTTGAGCTCGGGTGGCACGACGCAGACCTCGAGGCCCTTGCTCACAATCGAAGGAAGGCCGTGAACGGGAACCGTCACGACCTCCCCCCTTCTGCCGTGGGCCTTGATCACACGGCTTATGGCTCTGTATTCGTTATGCACGAGACGTCTAGCCCAGAACCTCTACTTCCACGGAGGTGCCGACCCTCGAGCCCAGCGCACGAGCGAGCGTGCGGATGGCCTTGATGGTGCGTCCCCTCCTGCCGATTATCCTTCCGGCATCCTCCTCGGCGCAGGAGACCTCGATGAGGGCCGAGCCCTCGCTGTCGGTCACGTCGAGAGATACGGCGTCCTCGTTCGTCACAAGGCCGCAGACGATGTACTCGACGAGGTCCGCAACCTTGTCGGAGGCAAGCTCCTCGGAGTCGTCAGAGAGCTGGTCCAGGGAATCGACGTCTTCGATTTCCTCGGACACGATGGCTACTCCGCGTTCTCGGCGGCTGCGGCTGCCTTGGCTGCGGCCTTCTTGGAGAGCTTCTGCTTCTTCTCGGGTGCGGGAGCGTCGGAACGGGCGATGTCGATCAGGTGAGCGACGGCGTTGGAGGGCTGGGCACCCTTGGCGATCCACTCGTCGATCTTCTCGAGGTCGAGGTCAATCGTCTTGGGGCTGGTCAGCGGGTTGTAACGACCAACGAGCTCGATGTAACGACCATCGCGGGGCATGCGGCCGTCGGCGACGACGACGCGATAGTACGGACGCTTCTTTGCACCGTGACGGGCGAGACGAATCTTAACTGCCAAAACAAAACTCCTTTACACGCGCGGCGCCGGGGTTAGTTGAGTTTGTGCGCCGCATAGCTGCAATCAGCGACTCTATATGATACGACACCCCACGAAAGCATCAAGGTGTCGTTTCTGTGAACCTTGTGAAGCCTTTTTGCACGCAAAATGGCGGGTACGAACTTTAAGACCCAATTAAGCACCCGTGCCTATATTGCTACTAGAACCACGGAATTCAGCTTTCCAAAGGAGGAAGCCACATGAACGTTCTGGTTGTCGAGGACGAGAGGAACCTGGCGGACGCAATCGTGAGGATCGTTTCGGACGCGGGATTCAACTGCGAGGCCGTGTATGACGGCAACACCGGCCTCACCGCTGCGGAGAGCGGTCTGTACGACGCGGTGATCATGGACGTCATGCTGCCCGGGCTGGACGGCATCCAGATCACGAAGGAGCTCCGACACAAGGGCAACTCCATCCCAATCCTCATGCTCACCGCCAGGACGTCCACGACGGACAAGGTCGAGGGCCTCGACGCGGGCGCCGACGACTACATGACCAAGCCCTTCGAGGCCCCCGAGCTTCTCGCGAGGCTTCGTGCGCTCACCCGCAGGCAGGGCGACGTCGTCATCGACACCGTTTCGTTCGCAGACATAACGCTCGACCTCGAGACGCACGACCTCACCTGCGGCCCGCACACGGTGCACCTCTCGGGCAAGGAGTTCGAGGTCCTCAAGATGCTGATGAGCTCAAACGCCCGCGTCGTGTCGAAGCAGGACCTTCTCACCCGCGTGTGGGGCGCCGACGCCGAGGCATCCGAGAACTCCGTCGAGGCCTACGTGTCGTTCCTGCGCAAGAAGCTCAACCACGTCCACTCTAAGGTGCAGATCACGACGCTTCGCATGCTCGGCTACAGGCTCGAGGTGTTCGACGAGGAGTAGCGGCGGTAACCGCACATGATAAAGAAACTCAAGCGCAAGTTTATGCTTATCGTCATGACGCTCGTGGGGCTTGTCCTCGCGGGCGTTCTCGGCATGTCGCTGTACTCGACGTACGTGAACCAGCAGTCGCTCATCAACGACGCGCTCGACCGTAACCTCGAGGGCAGCATCGACTCCGTCCCCGTCATCGGCGCGCAGCACGAGCCCGGCGACGGCAGGCAGCACGGCAACATGCTGGCCCTCGGAATCGAGATTTCCTCCGAGGGAGTCATCCTCCAGACGAGTGACGCGCCCGTGAACATCAACACGAGCGTGCTCAAGCACGTCATCAATCTCGTGCTCAAGTCCAACAAGACGCAGGGGACGATACGCCAGAACCACGTCTCCTGGAAGTCCGCCACCACGCCTACGGGCAGCATCAGGATCGCCCTGGTGGACACCTCCGCCGTCGACTCGACGTTCCAGAACACCCTCGTGCGCGACCTCGAGATCATCGCCCTCGGGCTTCTCGTCCTCTCTGTCATCACCTGGTTCCTGGCGGATTGGGCTCTCAGGCCCGTCCAGCGCGCCTGGGAGCAGCAGAAGCGCTTCGTCGCGGACGCCTCGCACGAGCTCAAGACCCCGCTTGCCGTCATCCTCGCCAACACGCAGATATTGGAGAAGGACGAGTCCATCCCGGCATCGAGCAAGCGCTGGATCGACAGCACCGCCGAGGAGTCGCGCCACATGAAGGCGCTCGTGAACGACCTCCTGCAGCTCGCGCGCGCCGACGAGAGCTCCGCGGGCATAACGGACGCCCTCAAGCACGATGACGTCGACTTCTCGGACCTCGTGAGCGAGGCGGCCCTTGAGTTCGACGCGGTGGCTTTCGAGCGCGGCATCACCATCGACGAGGACGTTGCCGAGGGCATCCACGTCAAGGGCGATTCCGAGTGGCTCGAGCGCCTCGTCAAGATCCTGATCGACAACGCCGTCAAGTACGCGGACACGAACTCCAAGGTCTCCGTCACGCTCGCCCGCAGGGGTAAGGGCAAGGGTTGCGTGCTCAAGGTCAACAACCGCGGCAACGTGATCCCGCCCGATGACCTCAGGCACATCTTCGACAGGTTCTACCGCTCGGACAAGGCGCGCAGCAGGAGCGACGGACAGGGCGGGTTTGGCCTTGGCCTCGCCATAGCGAAGGGCATCGCGGAGTCCCATGGCGGCTCGATCGCCTGCACGAGCACAGCCGAGTCGGGCACCACCTTCACGGTCAACCTATAAGCCACCAGCCAACGGCAACATTGCGGCACGCCGCCCTATAATCCTTTTCATGGTACGAGAGCGAGACATGACGAGGGATTCGGGCGGCGCTACGCTCCCCTGGTCCGGCAAGGCCATCGGACTGCTGGACCTGGACGCGTTCTTCGCGTCCGTGGAGCAGCTCGACCATCCCGACTGGCGCGGGAAGCCGGTCATCGTGGGCGGCTCCGCGGACCGCCGCGGCGTCGTCTCGACCGCCTCGTACGAGGCCAGGCGCTTTGGCGTGCACTCCGCGATGCCCTCGTGGCAGGCGGAGCGCCTCTGCCCCAACGCCATATGGACCCGCGGGCACTACGACCGCTACCGCGAGCTCTCGCATGAGGTCATGTCGCTCATCCTCGACGAGACCCCGCTCGTGGAGCAGGTCTCCATCGACGAGGCGTTCTTCGACGTCACACCCGGACGCTACTCGCGCGAGAGCCCCATCGCCATCTGCCGGCGCCTACAGCGCCGCGTGGCCGGGCTCGGCATAACCTGCTCCATCGGCCTCGGGATCAACAAGACCGTCGCCAAGATCGCCTCCGAGCGCCAGAAGCCGCGCGGCATGACGGTCGTGCTCCCCGGCACCGAGGCGCAGTTTCTGGCGCCGCTCCCCGTTGGCGCCATGAGCGGCGTGGGCACCGCAACGGAGGCGCGCCTTCGCGACATGGGCATCCGTACGCTTGGAGACCTCGCGCGCCAGGACGAGGACCGCATGCGGAGGGCTTTCGGCATACAGGGGCCGCGGCTCGTCGAGCGGGCGGCCGGGCGCGAGGTGTCTGCCGTGCGGGCCGAGGCCGCGCCCGCCGAGGTGAAGTCCGTCTCGAACGAGCGGACCTTCGCCCACGACCTCTCGAGCGAGGAGGACGTCACGGCAGCCATCAGGATGGTGAGCTCGCTCGTGGGCACGCGGCTGCGCCGCAAGGGCCTCAGGGGCCAGCAGGTGACGCTCAAGCTGCGCTTCTCGCTCAAGAAGACGAGGACCGCCCAGCGCCAGCTGGACGGTCCCACGGACGACGAGCATGTGTTTGGCGAGGCGGCCGTAGAACTCCTGTCAGGCATCTGGCAGCCTGGCACGCCCGTGCGCCTCGTGGGCGTGGCCGTGAGCGGCTTTGGCCCCGCAAGGCCCCACCAGCAGAGGCTCGAGCTCTTCTCGCCCGACGCGGGCGAGAAGGACGCGGCGACGGGCGCAGACGCCGCCAAGCCAAGGCGAGACCTCAGGGCGCTCTCGGTGGCCGCTGACGAGGTGCGGGCCCGCTTCGGCCGCGACGCCCTCAGCATGGGCCGAGACCTCAGGATCGGTCGAGACGCCTCGGACACCTCGCCCATGAACAAGCCGGACGAGAGCTGACGCCCGGCGCATGACGTGCGCTCTACTGCCCCAGCTCGAGCTCAACGCGCGGCGCGTCGCCCCAGAGGTTCTCGAGGCGGTAGAAGTCCCTGGTCTCGGGCTTGAAGACGTGGCACACGAGCGAGCCGTAGTCCATCAGGAGCCATCCGGAGCCGCCGCGGCCCTCTATCGAGAGCGGCTTGGTCCCGCACTCCTCGAGCACGCGCTTCTTGATCTCCTCCACCACGGAGTCCATCTGGGGGTTGTTCAGCGCGGTGCAGATGAGGAAGTAGTCGCAGACGTCCGTCAGGTCGCGCAGGTCCAGCAGGACGATGTCCTGCGCCTTCTTAGCGTCGGCAACCGCCGCGGCGACCTTTGCCATGTCAAGAGATTCGGCCATGTGAGTTCCCTTCTTCCCGCCTAGCGCGACTGCGCGCGCCGCAGGACGAGCTTGTTGTAGATGTCGAGCGTCCCCGGATAGAGGTAGCGCCTCGTGTCGATCACGTACGAGAGGCCTCCGCAGAACGATTCGTAGTACACGTCGTCGAGCGGCGCCTTGCCCACCAGGGCGCGCACGCGCTCGATCCCCGGCGACGACTTGCGGAGCGGCTCGATGCCGTCGGCCACGAAGACGACCTCCTCGAGGGGCGTCATGTCCGCGGCACCTGTGGTATGCCTCGCGATGGCGAGAAACACTTCCCTCGGCAGCTCGGGATATAGCTCGGGAAGCTCCCTTGCCGCGACCACGCCGTGCAGGAGCGGCCTCACGAGGGAGAGGTCCACGCCAAAGTCGATTCCCAGGGATGCCGCACGCGCCTCGAGCTCCTCGTCGGGCACGACCTTATCCCAGTCGTGCAGGATGCCGGCGACGCGCGCCAGGTAGGGATCGACGCCGTACTCGAGCGCCATGCCCTCCGCCGTCTTCGCGACCGACAGCGAATGCGCCAACCGCCTTGGCTTGACGTCCCGCATGCGCTCCGTCACGTCATGCTCGAGCTTCTTGATCTCCGCCTGCTGCGCAGGCGTGTACGTTGGCTCCCTCATGCGCTACTCACGACCCTCCGCGCCCTTGGAGCCATAGCCAAGCTGGTTGGCCCCATAGAGCTTGTGCTTGTGTATGTACCCAGTCACGGCGTCGGGCGTGAGGTAGCGGAGGCTCTGCCCCCTGCGCACGCGCTCGCGCAGATAGCTGGATGAGATGGCCAGCGCAGGCACCTCGAGGTAGGTGACGTCGAAGCTCAGGCCCGAACGGGCTATCGCGCTCTTGGCGCGTCCGAGGTCGTACCCCGGGCGCGTGGCGCCCACGAACCTCGCCAGGGACGCCATCCTGCCAGCCTCACGCCAACTCACGATGTCCGCAATCGCGTCCGCGCCGGTTATGAAGTACAGCTCCACGTTCTCGGGGTAGATCGCCCGGAGCCTCTCTAGCGTGTCCGCCGTGTACGTTATGCCCGGCCTGTCCACCTCGAAGCGGCTCGCAAGGAAGTGCGGGTTGTCCGACGTGGCCAGGAGCGTCATCGCGTAGCGGTCCTCGCCGGCGCTGACCTGCTTGTCCTGCTTGAACGCGGGACGGCCGGCGGGCATGAACACCACGGTGTCGAGCCCCAGGTCGTCAAAGGCCTGCTCCGCGGCAACGAGGTGCCCGTTGTGGATGGGGTCGAACGTTCCGCCCATGATGCCCAGCCTATAGGTCCGCGAAGGCTCCTGGCCGAGCGTGGGCAGGTCGCCGCGCGCAACGACGTCCGCCGCAACCCGCTCTATCTCGTCGAGGCTCAGCTCCATCTTCCCCCCTAGAAAACAAGCAGCTCGTCGCGGTGGATGACGGGGATGCCCGCCTTTTCCGGCATGAACCTCGAGATCACGTCGAGCTTGAGGCCGTGCACGCGCTGGATGTCGTCGGACGAGTAGCGCGTGACGCCCCTGCCGATGAGCGCGTCACCACACGTCACGTTCACCACGTCGCCGCTCCTGAACTCCCCCACGGCACCGGTGACACCAACCGGCAGGATCGAGGCTCCGCGCTCGCACACGGCCCTGCTCGCGCCCTCGTCCACGGTCACCGTGCCGCGCGGCATCTCCGCGAGGCCGATCCATAGCTTGCGCGCGCTCTCGTGCTGGGCGTCATGGGGCGCCT